>SFGV01000016.1 GCA_004557545.1 Succinatimonas hippei | reverse complement strand
TGGAAACTATTACACTGCCGGCTTTACCAGAACCGATGTTACCGATGTGGTAGGCGATGTAACCGGCATGCGCTTTGATGTGGAGGTTCTGACCCCCGGTATGCTTAACAAGTACGACAGGCTCTCAAGGAAAGGTCCTGAGAAGAAGATTGGACTTCCTCACCCCAGGCCCGAGCCTGAAGCAACCGCTCAGGAAGAAAAAAATGAGCCCAGGTCCTAATTCATAGAAAATATTAGAACATTTTTTAAAGAGATCTAATTGATCTCAAACAGAAAATGCCTGTAAACTGACAAAGATGGGATAATGGACGCGATTAATTCACCTGGTGAATAATCACTCTTCTTAAGCTAACCCGCGGGTCAGCCTGTATTGTTCTAAGCGCCCGCGGGTTTTCTTTCTGCTTCCCCTAAAACTAAAGATGGTCTGTGTTTTCCTTTACTTAGGAACAAAAAAGGCTCCCCATTTGCCATTAAATGGAGAGCCTTAGTTTTTGACTGATTAAAATCAGTCCTTTAGTTCTGAAAGAAGTCCTTTAAAACCATCATTTAAGATCGGGAATACAAAGCCACTGCCCTTACCAAGATCGTTCTTCTCAATATGGAAGGTGCAGGCTCCGCGCTCGCGCTTCCACTGGGATGAGGCCAGACGCTGATAATAGCGCCTTACAAAGGTAAGACGATCATTTAACGAGAACTGAGGGAACTGCTCGCCAAGCTCGGCTACTATGCGTGAAGGTGAGTACAGTGACCCCTGCTGCATCTGATGGATGGCGTCAAGCACCACGTACGGCATCAGATCGCGCTCGTCAGTCTGACCGGGCTTTAACTCAGCGGTAGGAGCCTGAGCGGCGATGTAGGACATCTGAGGCAGATGCATGGTAAGAGATTTGTCGACCATAATGCCATCATCTGCGATATGGCGGTTTATCTCAAGGATGCGGCTCTTTGAGATATCGCCTATCGGCGCCAGACCACCGCAGGTATCACCATCCATGGTGCAGTAGCCTACCGCGTCCTCAGAGGCGTTGCAGGTGGTAAGCAGGAGCTTGTTATAACGGTTGGCGATCATCCAGATCCCCGGAGCGCGGCAGCGGGCCTGAATGTTCTGAAGCGTAAGATCATCATGCTCCCATGAAAGAGGGGTATCGGGAGTGGTGGAGTTTACTATGGAGGTGTAATCCTCAACGAGCTTTGAGATGGACCACTCGTAATGGGTCGCGCCAAGTCCCCTGGAGACCTCTTTTGCGGCGGTTCTGGTTACGCTTCCTGACACATCGGAGCCCTGATACACGGTGATCAGAGCCTGAGGCATGATCTTGGTCTTGATATAACCCTCAATGTCATTGCCGTCAAAGGGCGGAACCTCAAAACCGACTGATTTTAGCTGCTCGCAGAAGGCCTCAAAGCCTTGCTCGCGCAGGGAGCTTATAAGTCCGAGGCAGACCGCCGTGGCGCAAAGCCCTGAATCGGCTCCGCCTGAGAGCGAGAGCGCGAACCCGTGAGCTTTGGTCTTGAGCATCCAGTCATAAAGTCCCAGCGCCACGGCGCGCACTACCTGATCGTATTCAGGCAGAGGCGCGGCGATCCCCTGATCGGGGGTAAATAGACGCGCCCGCATGAAGGTAAGCTCGGAGGAGGCGGCGATGATGTTGCCGCGTTCGGCCACCAGCGAAAGCCCGTTATATATACTGGAGCCGCCCTCGCATCCGCACAGCGAGGCTGAAATCACGGTTGTGTCAAGCGCGAGCGAGAGCGCGGCTACACCAATCTCGCTGCGGCGGCGTGAACCTAATTCATAGCGCTCGTTAACCGGCGAAACCACCAGATCAGCGCCTTTCAACGCCGGAATGTCAGACACGCTGAAGAACACGCCGATTTTTTTGCCATCGACATCAAAAACCCTCGATGAGCTATAGCGCTCAGCGCCAATTATGAAAGTCTCATCAGGACCCGCAGTAGTAAGTGAACGCACGCGCGGATCGCGTGAGTCGGTAAATGTCGATGCGGCGCTTACACCAATGATCTCGCCACGGCGTACCAGAACGTAAGCGTCATAAGCGTGTCCGTCAGATCCCTGAAGAACCGCGCCTACACCCGCGGTGACTCCCTCAGGCAGGTTATACTTAAGCGAAAGCACCGCCTGAGCACAATGCTGCATGAAGGCCGGGACCTGATAGATATCTCCGCAGTCAGCTCCGGGTATGCAAAGCTCGGGGAATGCCACAAATTTGATATTCTGTTTTACGGCTTCACCACATAGATCTAATATTTTTGACAAATTACCGTTAATATCTAACGAAAGCGTATTGATTTGCCCGGCGGCATAAAAAGAATTGACCATAAAAAAGCAGCGAACGCTCCTCCTTTAAATTTTCACTGCTTTGAAATGTAGCACATGCCCGTACATGCCGTGCAGAATGCCCCGAATTAGGGATTAGTAATCATGACAGAACAGATAAATGAAAAGCGCACTCACGTGATTTCCGCAGGACACTGCAGACATCTGGGCGCCACCATCGAGCATGACGGCGTCAACTTTGCCGTATGGTGCCCCGATGCCCGGGTCATGGAGCTACTGCTCTTTTGCTCGGCAGAGGACGGAGATCCTGAAATAATCACGCTTGAGTCAGATCTCTTCCGTTCAAGCTATTACTGGCATGTCAAAGTGCTTGGGATACGCGCAGGTCAGATCTACGCCTGGCGCGTGCGCGAGAGAGCCGCCTCAAAAAACAGCGGGATCGCTTCCTCAGTGCCTGGCTACGTGCTCATTGATCCCTACAGCCCGCGTGTGGTCTTTCCTGAAGGCTACCGGCGTTTTCAGGATCAGGGATCAGAGCTGTCGCTTAAAACCTGCGCCAAAAGCGCTGTGGTGGATATTGACAGCTATGAATGGGGACTTGATATACGCCCTGGGATCAGCCTTCGCAAAACCGTGATCTACGAGATGCATGTGCGCGGATTTACCGCCTCGGCAAGCTCAGGGCTTGAAAGCGACGCGCGCGGCACCTACCGCGGGCTTATCGAGAAAATTCCCTATCTGTGTGAGCTTGGCATAACCGCGGTAGAGCTGTTGCCGGTCTACCAGTATGACGTGCATGACGCGCGCCCCGGCATGAAGAACTACTGGGGCTACAGCCCGATGAGCTTCTTCGCGCCCCACGAGGCCTACTCGTCAGACCGCTCGCTCATGGGTCCCTTAAATGAGTTCCGCGATATGGTGCGCGCGTTGCACCGCAACAATATCGAGGTCATATTGGACGTGGTTTACAACCATACCTCAGAGGGCGACAAGGCAGGTCCAATTTACTGCTTTAAGGGCTATGACCGCAACGGGTACTACATACGCGAAAAGGACGAGAGCTACGCCAATTACTCAGGCTGCGGCAATACCTTCAACGGCAACTCTCCGGTTGTCCGCGCGCTTATCCAGGATTCGCTTATCTTCTGGAAGGACAAGATGCACGTGGACGGCTTCAGGTTTGATCTCGCGGCCATTCTTGCCCGCGATCAGGACGGCAACCCTCTGGCTCTGAGCCCTACACTGCTTGATATTGACGCCAACCACCATCTGGCTGACGCCAAGATAATCGCCGAGCCCTGGGACGCCGGAGGGCTTTACGCCTTAGGCAGGATCTCAGGCTCCAAGTGGCGTGAATGGAACGGACGCTTCCGCGATGATGTAAGACGCTTCATGCGCGGCGACAACGGCATGGTCAAGGCTTTCGTTAACCGTCTTATCGGATCGCCTGACATATACAACGAGCGCAATGTCGATCCGCAGAAGAGCCTTAACTTCATAACCTGTCATGACGGCTTCACGTTGCGCGATCTTGTTACATACACCCAAAAGCGCAACGACGCCAACGGTGAGGACTCGCGTGATGGCAGCAACGACAACTACTCGGCAAACTACGGTATAGAAGGCGAAACCAGGGACGAGCGTATACGCCAGATAAGGTTGTGCCAGTGCAAGAATTTCATGGCGATCACGCTGATGTCCCTCGGTACCACCATGATCTGCATGGGAGATGAGGTTTTAAGAACCCAGAGAGGCAATAACAACGCCTACTGTCAGGACAACGACACCAGCTATTTCGACTGGAATTACGTAAATGATCCTGACGCCATGGAGATGCTCAGGTTTACCAGAAACATCATCAGACTGCGCGAGCCCTCGCCAGCGGGAAGTCTGAGGCACGCCCCCTTAAACTCCCACGCCAATTTCCTGTCAAAGGCCTTGCGTGAATGGAGACTGCAGTGGCATGGAGTAAAACCCTTCCAGCCTGACTGGTCTGACCAGTCCCATTCAATCGGCATGCTGGTATACGCGTCACACTACGGTCTTTACGCCTATGTATTCATAAACGCCTGGTGGGAGGATTTAAGCTGTGAGCTTCCACCTTCCCCTGCCGGAGTGCGCAATCCATGGTTCCGGGTTATCGACACCTCAGAGCCAACCAGACTGGATCCTGAGCGTATCTTCGGGGATCACCGTTACCGCGCTGGCGACATCATCCGTATTCCGTCGCGCACCGTGATGCTTTTTATAAGCCCCAATGTATAAAGATGTTCTGACAAATCCCTGATCTGAGAAATCAGGGATCACGCTCAAAGAGTTGAGAGCGTTTTTTGCAGGCAAACGCGGATTTCAGATAAGATAACCGCGTTTTTTTTAGAGAGAGATTAAATGCCCTTCCCCATTCCTTCTGAAAGTTCCAAAGAGAAAAAAGAACGTATACGCCGTAATCTCAGGATCATCGCTATCTGCGTTGCCTGCTACTATTTCATATCCGCGGGCTTTACCTGGTATAACGATTATCAGGCCGAGAAAACCCGTCTGCTCCCTGAGATTGAAAATGTATTTGTCTCAGAAAGCGATTTCACCAAGGCGCTTAACGCCGCCGCCAAAGGTTCTTTTGAGAT
Source organism: Succinatimonas hippei (assembly GCA_004557545.1). Lineage (GTDB taxonomy): Bacteria > Pseudomonadota > Gammaproteobacteria > Enterobacterales > Succinivibrionaceae > Succinivibrio > Succinivibrio hippei_A. The sequence goes on along the minus strand of SFGV01000016.1, from coordinate 26,589 downwards.
TTCATCTGACGCTGATTCCGGAAAATTATCGCTTGAGCGCGAGGACGGCGCGATCGCAAAGGCGGTGTTCGAGGCTAAATTTTCCAAGGGTCTTAGCGGTACCCAGAAGGAAAGAGCCCGCGCTTTTCTTATGGCCTGCGAGAATACCTATGACGAGAAGACCATCAATAAGCTTATTGACATACTCTGTCTGAATGAGACCGACCCTCAGAAAATCAAGAGCGGTCTTCAGGCGAAATCCCGTCATGTGGGATATCTTTTAAATTTTAAGGACTACACCTTAAGCATCGAGGCTGTAAGGCTCAAATAGCTGAAGGAGGATCCTGTTTTCAGTTCCTTTTAAGCCCGGTCAGTCTGTAGGCGCGCTCAACCTCCTTATCATCGGGAGTTTGAGCGTCTTTGAGGGTATATGGGATATTGAGCTTCTCCCACTTATACATGCCCAGTGAGTGATAAGGCAGGATCTCAAAGCGCGTGACGTTTTTAAGCGAACGCACGAAATCTCCCAGCGCTTTGAGCTCCTCCTCCCTGTCGGTAAGCCCCGGGACCAGTACGCGCCTTATCCACATTTTCACGCCAAGCTCATCGATACGCCTGGCGCAGCTTAATATCCCTTCATTGCCTATTCCGGTAAGAGATTTATGAGCGCTGCTGTCCATCTCCTTTAAGTCAAGCATCACAAGATCGGTTGACTTCATAAGTCTGTCAAACTTTATAAGCCATTGCTCGTTATTCCTGTATGGACCTCCCGCCGTATCAAGACAGGTGTTCACGCCCTCTGCTTTGAGCGCCTCAAAAAGTTCGGTTACAAAATCAATCTGTAGCAAAGCCTCTCCGCCTGAAACCGTTACCCCGCCTTCTGATCCCCAGTAGCTGCGGTAGCGTAGCGCGCGCTCTACCACCTGTGAAACCTCAAAAGGCTCTCCTGCCCTGATCTTCCATGAATCAGGGTTGTGGCAATAACGGCAACGCATCGAGCAGCCCTGCATGAATACAACAAACCTGACCCCGGGGCCGTCTACCGAGCCGAATGTCTCAAAAGAATGGATAAATCCCTGCATGGTTTTCCTCCACTGATTTAAAAAAGCCCGGGTCACTTGAGGCCCGGGCACTTTTGAGCTTGACGCCCCTTTACATTGACTTATGGCAGGTTCTTGAAATTACATCAAGCTGCTGCTCATGGGTCAGGTCAATGAACTTGACCGCGTAGCCTGAGACACGGATGGTGAAGTTGGCGTACTCAGGCTTCTCAGGATGCTCCATGGCATCGATGAGCTTCTCGGTACCGAATACGTTCACGTTGAGATGGTGAGCACCCTGGATGAAATACCCGTCAAGCACGTTGACCAGATTCTGGGCTCTCTCAGCCTCGCTGTGACCTAATGCGTCAGGAGAGATGGTCTGGGTATTTGAAATACCGTCAAGAGCGTACTCATACGGCAGCTTGGCCACTGAGTTGAGCGAGGCCAGAAGTCCGCTCTTCTCGGCGCCGTATGAAGGGTTGGCGCCCGGTGAGAGCGGCTCACCAGCCTTGCGTCCGTCAGGCATTGAGCCTGTAGCCTTGCCATAGACCACGTTTGAGGTGATGGTCAGGATGGAAGTGGTAGGCTCACTGTCGCGATAGGTATGGTGCTTCTTGATCTTGGTGAGGAAGGTCTTAAGCAGCTTTACGCCGATCTCGTCAGCGCGGTCATCATCATTACCATACCGCGGGAAGTCGCCGGTGGTCTCAAAATCGGTGGCGATGCCCTGATCGTTTCTTATCACCTTCACCTTGGCGTACTTGACGGCTGAAAGCGAGTCGATGACATGCGAGAAGCCCGCGATACCGGTGGCGAAGGTACGGCGCACGTCGGTGTCGATAAGCGCCATCTCGGCGGCCTCGTAGTAGTACTTGTCGTGCATGTACTGAATGAGGTTGAGCACGTTGACATAAAGCCCGGCGAGCCACTCGAGCATGATGTCATAGCGCTGCAGCAGCTCCTTGTAGTCAAGATACTCTGAGGTGATAGGACGGATCATCGGTCCCACCTGCATGCCGGTCTTTTCGTCAACACCGCCGTTGATCGCGTAAAGCAGAGCCTTGGCGAGGTTGGCGCGCGCCCCGAAGAACTGCATTTCCTTGCCAGTCTGGGTCGCGGATACGCAGCAGCAGATTGAGTAATCGTCACCCCAGATAGGACGCATCACATCGTCATTCTCATACTGGATTGAGGATGAGACCACACTGATCTTGGCTGCGTATTTCTTAAAGCCCTCAGGCAGACGCTTTGAGTACAGCACGGTGAGGTTAGGCTCAGGCGCCGGTCCCATGTTCTCAAGGGTGTGGAGGAAGCGGAAGTCATTGCGGGTCACCATGTGGCGTCCATCCTGACCTAAGCCGGCGACCTCAAGGGTAGCCCATACCGGATCGCCTGAGAAGAGCTGGTTGTATGAAGGGATACGCGCGAACTTGACCATGCGCAGCTTCATCACCAGATGATCGATAAGCTCCTGAGCCTCTTTCTCGGTGATGGTGCCCTCTTTGAGATCACGGGTGATGTAGATGTCAAGGAAGGTAGAGACACGGCCTACCGACATGGCGGCGCCGTTCTGGGTCTTGATGGCGGCAAGGTAGCCAAAATACAGCCACTGCACGGCCTCGCGGGCGTTTTTGGCAGGCTCTGAGATGTCAAATCCGTAGGAGGCGGCCATCTGTTTCATCTGGCCTAAGGCGCGGATCTGATCAGCTATCTCCTCGCGCTGGCGGATGATGTCATCAGTCATGACGCCGCAACCGCAGTTGGCGAAATCCTCTTTTTTCCTGGCGATGAGGTAGTCGATGCCATAGAGGGCGACACGGCGGTAGTCACCGACGATACGGCCGCGGCCGTAGGTGTCGGGAAGACCGGTGATGATCTTGTTCTTGCGGGCCATTCTCATCTCAGGGGTGTACGCGTCGTAAACGCCCTGGTTGTGAGTCTTGTGGTACTCGGTGAAGATCTTGGTGAACTTGGGGTTTGGGGTATAGCCGTAGGTGGTGCAGGCCTCCTCAGCCATCTTGATGCCGCCAAAAGGCATAAACGCTCGCTTTAAAGGCTTGTCAGTCTGAAGACCTACAATCTTCTCAAGCTCCTTGGTGTTCTCGCCAATATAGCCCGGGCCATAAGCGGTGATCCCTGAAACCACCTCGGTTTCCATATCCAGAACGCCGCCCTTTGCGCGCTCCTCATGCTGGAGCTTCTGCAACTGCCCCCATAAGGTGTCAGTAGCCTCGGTAGGCCCTTCCAGGAAAGACTCATCGCCATCATATGGGGTGTAGTTGTTCTGGATGAAGTCTCTGACGTTGACATCGTCAGTCCAATGAGTTCCGCGGAAGCCGCGCCACTGCTCTCTCATGCTTATCTCCATTGAAAATGCGGGAAAGAATGTACCGGTTTTGTGATCTACAGCACAACCGGCCGGACGGCTGGCATTATACAGGAACATCAACGGCACCAGAATATCTGGCATTCAAGAGTCATGATAAAAAAGTTACGGATGGCTTAGTTAAGCCAAATGCTCGGGGTGATTCTTAAACGGTGTTTATTAAGACGGTTATAAAATCACCATTTTGGAGGCGCCTGAGTCTTAAAGCAATAAGACGCGTAATTAAGACGTACTGATTTACTATCAGGTTATCTCATAGAGATCTGCTCTGCTTTGCAGGACGCTCATTGATCTCTCCGAGCTCAAAGGCCTTTATGAGCGATCTGAGATCGGCTATCTGCTGTTTTATCTCAGCGCCGTCATCGATATCTCCAACCGAACGGCGGTGTTTGAAGGTCTCCACCAGGATCTCGTCTGAAAGGATGTCGGTATTGTTGGCTATAGCGTCTCTTATGGATGTGAAGGGACGGTGCGCCTTTAACCTTAAATTATGCGAATTGTAGATAAGTGTGTAGCCTGCTATGCCGGTGACCCCCTGATAGGCCTTTGAAAAACCACCGTCAATCACCAGCAGCCTGCCACCTGCGCGTACCGCGCTCTCGCCCCTGCTCACCCTTACCGGAGTGTGGCCGTTTATGATGTGACCGCTTTTGGCGTCAAGTCCGAATTCACGCAGTATGAGCTTGCAGATCTCCTCGCTGTAATAGAGCTCATAGTAGGGATTGCGATCCTCTTTTTTGGCCTCCTTCTCGACTATAAAGGAGTTTTCAAAGGTTTTAACGCAGCGGCCTGACAGCGGCGAGCACTCACCACACCAGAGATACCACATAAAATCAAGACAGTCCTGATCGCCTGAGCTGAAGGCTCTGCGCGCCTGCTGATCACACCAGTCAAGATAAGCCCTGCCCTGCAGATACTGCCCGTCACAGAGGATCCTCATGAAGGTGCCGTCAGGATTAAAGGGAACGCACCCGTGATAGAGCACGTTGCCGTTGACGGTCTTGTACATCGCGCCTTTTTCATAGAGAAAACGCACATGCTCCTTAAGCCTTACCGACTGGGTAAAGCTCTCTACCAGATCGTCCACCACCTCCTGCTCGTCCTTTGTAAGCTCGTCTGGATCAGAGCTCATAAGCGTAGGGAAATCCCGCCACTTTAAGGACCAGGCCCTCCCGTCACAAAATACGGTTCCTGAGGCCGGATTTAAATACTTTAAAAGCAGACGGTCACTCATGCCGTAGTCAGGATGGCGGCGTATGCACTGCTCCTCGAGCTTTACGCAGATAACGCTTATGCATTTCTCTATGGCTCGGATACCGTCATCCTTATAGAGCTTACTCGCGAGCTTATCGAGCTTGCGCATGCTGATCCCGTAGCCGCGCTCCAAAAGCTCATAGTTGTCGTAGCGGATGTTGTTGCGCACGACGTTGGCGCAGCAGGCGGCGCTGCCGCAGGCGGCGCCCATCCACAGCACGTCATGATTGCCCCACTGGATGTCCATGCTGTGATGGCTCATAAGCAGGTCAAGAACCATGTCGGGAGCCTTGCCACGGTCAAAGATATCTCCCACCACATGCAGATGATCAACCGCGAGACGCTTTATGAGGGCGCAAAGCTCCTCAATAAATGAGCAGGCTGCTCCGGTTTCAATTACGCTGTCCAGAATACCGCGGTGATAGCGGGCTCTTGTATGATCCTCATCCTCCTTTGCATGCATCAGCTCATCAATTACAAAGCGAAACTCCTCGGGAAGCGCCTTGCGCACCTTGGATCTGGTGTATTTTGAGGAGAGAAACGCGGCAAGCGAGATAAGCCTCTGGAGTACCTGACGGTACCAGTTAGGATCGCCGTCTATGTCATCGGCACGCTTTGAGAGCACCTGACGGGGATAATAGATCAGGGTACACAGCGCTGAGATCTGATGCTCATCGAGATCATTAAAAAGCGCGGCGACCTTGTCGCGGATCACGCCAGAGCAGTTGTTCACGATCTGCACGAAGGCCTCATACTCGCCGTGGACATCCGAGACAAAATGCTCAGTGCCCTTGGGCAGACTTAAGATAGCCTGCAGATTGATGATCTCGGTGACCGCCGCGTAACGGTTTGGAAAGCGCAATGAAAGCTCGCGCAGGTAACGATCCTCTGGCTGCATATATGTATCCCTTTATTGTTTAAGAGGATAGTCGCACACCAAAGGATGTTTTGCATCAAAAAACCGTTTCATAGTCAAAGAAGTACACTAAAAAAGCGCAGCTTTAAAACCATGAAACGGTATATAAACCTTAAGCTTAAAGCAGGTGGGCGATTAAAGACTCACGATCAAGCGGGCTTAAGTAGGCAGGAGGAATGTCAAGCATGGTCAGACAGCCTGTTCTGCCCTCCTTTGCAAAGCGCGCGCAGGCTCTGGCGCAGGCGGCCAGTACACATCCGGTGAACTGAGGGTTTGAGTCAAGCTTCAGGCGGAACTCGATAAGCTCGTTGTTCTCGCTCTCAAGTCCGGTTTTGCCAGAGCGCAGCACAAAGCCTCCGTGCGGAAGCCCCGCGTGATCACGCTTAAGCTCAGCCTGACTTATGAAATGCACGGTGGTGTCGTAATCTGCAAAATAATTGGGCATTGATTTGATCTCAGTCTCAATGCGCTTTAAATCCGCGCCTTCCTCGGCTACGACAAAGCATTCTCGCGCGTGCATCTGGCGTACTGAAAGATCAGGGCATTTGCCGGTTCTGACTTCATCCAGAGCCTCATCCCTGGGGATGGTGTACTGTCTGGCGTCAAGAACACCTTTGATGCGTCTAATCGCGTCTGAATGTCCCTGGCTTACTCCGCGGCCCCAGAAGGTATAGCTCTTGCCCTGAGGAAGCACGGACTCAGAATAAGCGCGGGCGACTGAGAAAAGACCAGGATCCCAGCCTGCCGAAATAACCGCGACCCTTGAGCCGCTCTTTGCCGCAGCGTCAACCTTTTTGAACTGCTCAGGGATGCGGGCGTGGGTATCAAAGCTGTCCACAAGGTTAAAGCGTGACGCCAGAGCCGGAGTCTGAACCGGCAGATCCGTGGCGCTGCCGCCGCAAAGCACCAGCACGTCAAGCTTTCCCTCAAAATCTACGAGATCCGTGTCCTTATATACCTTTACATCGGTAGCGATTTTAACAGTCGATGGATCGCGTCTTGTGAAAACCGCCTCAAGAGTAAGATCAGATGAGGCTTTGACCGCCGCCTCCACACCGCGTCCGAGGTTGCCGTACCCGAAGATACCGATACGAACTGCCATTTAAATCTCCAAGCAAGGCTATTGCCTTGAAATAGTGAAACAAGTTACGAAACACGATTATTGTATCTTTTTGGTGAGTTATGTACCACTATTGAACGTTATACGCGCATTTCTAGTGCAATATAGGGATGACGCATTCGCTTATTTCAAATCAGATTTCAAAAAACAGACAAAAATGTTCATACATTAACCAAACCAGATGAACTAATCGTAAAATTTAGACTTAAAAATTATCGGATGGGAAATAAAGTAATACTATGAAAAGATAGTAATATTAACTAGCTCGTTTCAGCAATAGGCTAATAAAATAGAACATATAGAGTGATTATAACTATGTCTGCAGAATTCATAGGCATGTTATACGTATCCGGCATGCAGGAATTAAATCCCCCCTGCTCATTAAATACTCCTGGAGACTGGCATATATATGGAATTGTGTCGGATCCACTGGACCTCCGGGATTCAGATAAAAGTGTTTTCAAAAAATACGGCATAGAAGCCAAGCAAGAACTTCCCTTCCATAAAAAAATCCCCTGTCGCAAACCATATAGGCGCTTTACTGGACTTAATTTCTGAAGGACAGTTTGGTCTTGCTCAGGGAATGAGAAATGACTTTATCTGCACTGATGAGTACGACACTGAGATTTTTAACCTAATCCGCCAGAAGTCCTCCACCTCTATGGTGGGAATGAAGGCGGATTAGGTTAAAAAATTCTGATTTAGTGCTGCAGATTGGCTGTTACAAGAAATCCACCAGCTATCGGCCTGACCGCACTAATAACAGCTGGCAAATTTATTCTTCGGCAATGATCTAGTGCTTTTGCCTGTTTTCAACGGCACACTCATTTCCCTTACATGTATAGGTTCTGCCGTTTTTTATCTCAATTCTGCTTCCCTGCGGACGCTTTATAACAACCCCGCTTTTAAGACCAAGCTGTGTGCCACTTCCTGATTTTGCGGACGGGGTAAGCGAGGCTCCCTTTAAGTTTTTGCCATCTGCATCTGAAGACGCGGTGTTAACGGAACCGTTTTTGATCTCACCGTCCTGAGAGGTCGCAGCGTAAATCTGCCCTGACATGGCCGCGGCAACGACCGCGGCTAGAATAATTCTGATGAGCTTCAATCTCATTCCTCTTCTGATTTCACCTGAGTGAGATACTTGCCTGCGTTGTCAAAGCCGATGCGCTGCATGGCCTCGATGAAGAGCTGGGGAGTCCACCCGCCTTCGCCCTTGTCAAATTTAAGGCGGTACATTTCCTCAGGATGATCTTTTAAATATCGCTGGTTTAAAGGGTCAGTAGGATCCTCCGGATCTCCTCTGTCACCCTCGCAAACGCTGGGACCTACCCTGGCGAATACTATGTAATCGTATGGATACCATGGCATCTTGTAATTGCATGAACGGCGAATTGAGTGAACCTTGTAGAACTTGTAGATGATCTGATTGGCAAAGTAGCCCTTCTGCGCTCTTACATCACCAATGAACATGTACTTTGAGGTTTTGACATGGAAGGGTTTTACTACCAGATCACGTGCGCCGTCCTCAAGCTGTTTTGTGATCTCGCTGTCACGCGCCCTACCGTCAAGCTGCGCCTGATGATAGCCCTGAAGAGTATTTGCGATCGTGGGCACCAGATAAAGGACACAGAGGACGTAAAGGATCTTGCGGTAACGTACACTCACCGCCGCGATCCCCCGGGCATGGAGCAGTTCATACATGCCGACTGCCGCGGCCACCCCAAAGAAGGTAAAAGGAGCTGCAGAGCGTGAAGGGAAGTTTGGCGAGAAGATCATGACGCCAAGGGCGGCAAGAGCCACCAGTCCTTCCCAAATCGCGGAGTACCACGAATAAGGATCCGCTTTGGCGGCGCCTTTTCTGTAAGCCCTTACCGCAAGATAGACAAAGGTGATGATTAGTGGCGACTGAGTTAAAAGCGATGAGAAGAAAATTCCAACCGCGACCGGAAAGTGTTTGGCAAAGGTGTACCCGCCATCTTCCATAAACTGAAGTCTTGCCTCGTTACCTGGCGAGAGCACAAGCAGAAGGTAACCTGCGACCAGACCAATAAATCCTGTCACATGCCAGGCGCGCACGCGGCGGGTCTTTAAAAGCCAGAGCCCGATAAGACCGACTCCTCCCACCGCAGCGGCGCCGGTGTTCTCATTAGTCCAGCCGGCGATTACTCCCAAAAGGAGCATGGCTACCGCTGAAACTACACCGCCCTTTACCGCGTCTTTTTTCAATGAAAGACGGTATGGAAGAAGAAAGATCAGCACTATGGTCGTCGTGTACAGGTAGTTGCACGACGATACCAGCATGAACACAACCTCACCGTAAATACGAAGGCACAGCCAGATGAGGAAGGTGATCATGAAGATCGGAGTAAAGCGCAAATTTGAAAGCGTGGGAACCCTTCCGGCGGCATGGCCGTATATCACAAGTATCAGCACCAGATAGCAAAGCGCGCCACAGACTGCCGAAACAGCTTTTCCCTGCCACAGCAGGAACTGGGCTATGGTGTGGGCAACCGTTCTGCCTCCCCAGTCAAAATAATGATTCCATTGCGATAGAACCAGATCTGAGAATGAGGAAACCATACCATCGCCGCCCTGAATCAGCATGTAGCGATAGTCATTTGAAAAATAGGGGATCATGTACGCGCAGGCGCATACGAAAAGTCCCCACATGAGTAAATAGAGACAGGATGCTCTTCTCATATAACCCTCACCAGGTGTTTTGCGGAACATTGCCAAGACCGCTAAAATGACTGCAAAAGTATAGCGCAAGCATATTCGCAAAACTGTTAAATTCCTGTTCATGCAAAAAGACAATCTTCTTCCGGCCGCGCTCAAAAGCGGCTTTACCTCTGCCCGGAAATTTGTGGGCAGCTTTCCTGGAGCCTCCCTGGGACTTACCGTCGCCTCAATCGCGTCGCGGTGCGGGTCTCCGGTGCTCGTACTGTGCGCTGACGGATTTGAATGCCGGTCGCTTGGCGCTGATCTTAAGGCTATGGCTCCTGATTGTCAGATAAGGCTCTTTCCAGACTGGGAGACGCTTCCATATGATCAGCTCTCTCCCCATCAGGACATCATCTCATCAAGACTTGAGTGTCTTGCCGATCTGCCTTTCACGCAAAAAGGGATCATCATCACCCCGCTCTCTGCGGTAATGCCCAGGCTCGGTCCTGTAGGCTTCATCAGGGGACGTTCATTTCATCTAAAACCCGGTGACACCCGCGATATCGCTAAGATGAGCGCTGATCTCATAAAACAGGGCTACCTTAAGGTTGATCAGGTGCTAGGGCACGGAGAATTCGCCTCAAGAGGATCGATTATCGATATCTTCCCCATGGGCGCTCAGATCCCCTACCGTATAGATTTTCTTGATGATGAGGTGGATTCGATCCACACCTTTGATCTTGATACCCAGCGCTCTGGAAAGGCGGTGCCGGAGATAAACCTGCTCCCTGCCCACGAGTTCCCTTTAGATGAGAGCGGGATCAGCTCATTCAGAAGCAATTACCGCGACGCATTTCCGGGCGCTGATCTGCAAAATCATGTCATATACAAGGCAATTTCAAAAGGCGCCATTCCGGCTGGCATTGAGTACTATCTGCCCTTGTTCTTTGGAAAATCGGCAATGGTCACCTTTTTTGACTATCTGCCTGAGAACACGCAGGTCATATTTATAGGAGATGTACTAAAGGCCGCCGCGGATTTTTGCGAGGACGCGAAAAAACGCGAGGGGATGTACGCGGGGTCCAGCGAGCACCCTCCTCTTCCCTCCTCCGAGGTTTTTATCTCACAGGACGAGCTTTCTGACCAACTAAAGGGGCTTGGCGTGATCACCCTGATGAGGGCGCCCTTCAAGGATGACGATTTAAAACGCCGCGGTTATTCCAACGCGCCCTTTGAGAACTTGCCGGATGTAGCGTTCAGCCATAAGGATAAGGATCCATCCGCCAAATTCAGCGCTTTTGTTGAGGAAATGGTCTCAAAGGGAGGACGGATCCTGCTTACCGCCATCTCCGAGGGAAGACGTCAGGCTCTGCGCGACCTGCTGCCGGTATCGCTTACTGACAAGACCGGGATCGCTCCGGCCTCATCCTTTGATGATTTTCTGAAAACCGACAAGGCACTGGAGCTTACCATCGCTCCTTTCTCATCAGGTTTCATCTCAAAAACCGGCAAAATCGCGGTTCTTACCGAGAACGAACTGCTGGGTGTCAGCACCTCACAGTCACACCGCGCCAGGGGAGCACGCCGCAGCGGCTTTTCCGAGGACGCCCTCATCAAGAACCTGGTACAGCTCAAGGAAGGGCAGGTTGTTGTTCACATCGATCATGGCATAGGACGCTATCGCGGTCTTAAGACTCTGGTGATAGGCGGAATTAAGGGCGAGTATCTTGCCATCGAGTACCAGAACGGCGACATGCTCAATATCCCCATAACCGCGTTATCAAAGATCGCCCGTTACTCGGGATCAGACAATCCGCCACTCTCAAAGCTCGGAACTGACGCATGGTCCAAGCGTAAGCAGAAGGCCGCTGAGAAGGTGCGTGACATAGCCGCCGGGCTGCTTGACCTGTACGCCCGGCGCGCAGCCAGAGAAGGCAGATCGTTTAAAGTGCCCCAGCGAGCCCTTGACGAGTTTGCCACAGGCTTTGGCTATGAGGAGACACCCGATCAGATGTCCGCGATCAACGCTACCATCGCGGATCTGGCAAAAACCACGCCAATGGACAGGCTCATATGCGGAGATGTCGGTTTTGGCAAGACTGAGGTCGCGTTACGAGCGGCCTTTGTCGTCGCCTCATCAGGATCTCAGGTGGCGGTGCTGGTTCCAACCACTATTCTTGCCGAGCAGCACTACCAGACATTCAAGGATCGCTTCGCCGGCACCCCGATCATAATCGAGGAGATCTCGCGTTTTAAGACCGCCAGGGAGCAGAACGAGAGTCTGAAAAAACTTGCCGATGGAAAGATAGACATCATCATCGGCACCCACCGTCTGCTCTCGCGCTCCGTAAAGTTTAAGGATTTGGGACTCGTGATCATTGATGAGGAGCACCGTTTTGGCGTAAGGCAGAAGGAAAAGCTCAAGGCGATGCGCGCTGAGGTTGACCTGCTGACCCTTACCGCGACCCCGATCCCGCGCACTCTGAACATGGCGATGGAGGGAATGCGCGAACTCTCGATAATCGCTACCCCGCCTGAGCACCGCCTGGCCATCAAGACCTTTGTAATGGAGAGGTCAGAGCAGGTGGTACGCGAGGCCGTCATGCGCGAATTACGCCGCGGCGGTCAGGTCTATTACATGCACAATGACATTTCGACCATAGGCCAGGTAGCAGATGAGCTGTCAAAGCTTATCCCTGAGGCTACCATCGGGATCGGCCACGGGCAGATGAACGAGCGTGACCTGCAAAAGGTCATGCGTGATTTCTACAATCAGCGTTTCAACCTGCTTTTGTGCACGACCATAGTTGAAAACGGTCTTGATCTGCAGTCAGCAAATACCATACTCATTGACAGAGCTGATCTTCTGGGGCTTGCGCAACTCCATCAGATCAGAGGACGTGTCGGCCGCTCGCATCATCAGGCCTATGCCTATCTTTTCACCCCACCCAAGCGGATGCTCACGCGTGACGCCAAGCTGCGTCTTGACGCCATCTCATCCCTTGAGGAGCTGGGAGCTGGCTTCGTGCTGGCGACGCATGATCTTGAGATCCGCGGTGCCGGAGAACTGCTGGGCGAGGAGCAGTCAGGTCAGATTGAGTCCGTTGGTTTCTCGCTTTACACCGACATGCTTAATGAGGCGGTAAAGGCGCTCAAGGAAGGCCGCGAGCCCTCGCTTGCCGAGCTTAACCAGAATGAGTGTGAAATCGACATGCATCTGCCGGCGCTGTTGCCTGACACCTATATTCAGGATGTCAATACCAGGCTCTCCTTGTACAAGCGTCTGTCATCATGCCGTACCTTTGATGAGTTTGAGGATCTCAAGGCAGAGCTCATCGACAGGTTCGGCCTGCTGCCGCAAAGCGCCAAAAATCTGTTTGAGATAAGCTCGCTCAAGGTTCTGGCAACCTCGCTTGGAATAACCAGGATCGCCGGAGACGAAAACGGCGAGGTGATTGAGATGGGACCTAAATGCACCATAAGTCCTGATTACATCATCACGCTTGTAACATCCTGCAAACACAATGAGTACCGCATGTCAGGACCGAACTCATTGCGCTGCAGCTTAAAGGAAAGTAAGGAGAGACTAAGACTTGCCCTGCTCTCGCAGCTTCTCGCCGCCTTTGAGGCAAGACAGGTCAAGGGAAAGGCTACACCCTGATGGTTATGGGACAATAAAGCCTGACGCGCTTGAAAGCGCGTCAGGAACATGGCTGTGAATTGTCAGATGCGGCTTGGCGGATCTTAAGTTCTGATCCGGTTTTTGAGCATCTCGCGCTGCAGATCCGTAACCATGGTCATGAGCAAAGCCTGCTTTGCCATGGGAAGCTCAGGAGAAATCTTAAGACCTAAAAGGCACTGGCTGTCAGCGGCATCCTTATGCTCAAGTGAGCTCCGCGCTACCTCGGTAAGCACGTCTATTTTCTCGGAGCGGGGGGTAGTGATAAAAAGATTGACCCTGGTTTTAGGCACAAGCTGATCGGGATATCTTACGGAGAATCCGCCGCCGCTTATATCTAAAAGCGGGACTTCTTCCCAGTCTGTCCACTTGTCCTTTCCGTTTTCAACGCGCATCAATACCGGCTTGTCATAGGGTACCCGAAAGAACGCGCGGCGCTGACGGCGGCGGGCCTTAGGAGGCTTAGTTATGAGCCAGAGCTTCCCGTCGACACTCTTTGGCTTTACGATATCGCTCTCAAAAATCACCAGTCCGCCGCCCTCAACCGGCATTCTCACAAAAGCTTTTCCTCTGGCGGGAAACATCGGGGTTTGGGATCTGGAGCCGCATTCCACATATATCAGGATGTAATGCTCAGTCAGCTTGTCGATGAAGCCTTCCCAGATTATCTTCTCAGGGTCAAGTCCGATGAATACGCGTTTTTTCTCAGAAAGGACGCTGTCAGTGGAAACGATGGTGTCTTCCATGAATGGTGTGGAGGCTGGCGTTCTTGGGATCAGCCCCGCATCTCCTTATTGCCGTTAATCCGAAAAGCCTTTAACAATCTAGCACATTTACGGGAATTTGCAGAAGGGCAATGACAAGAAAAGAAGTCTGCGCGGGGTCTCAAAGCGTTACGGCAGCAACTGTTTAATCACTTTTATCTGATTTGAGTCAAAACTGTTTTGGTATATTTCTGATTGAACTTTTTTGACCTTTTGATGGAAAAGCCACGGGTATTTGCTGTTGCTTTTATGGCGACTGTCTATTGGATTGTGCGATGACCTATAAAAATCAAGCCGGATAACTGTTCATTGTCCGGCTTTTTATTGATTAGGACCAGAGTTTAGTCGCCTGCCGCCTGATACTGCAGGAAGCGGACGAATTCGTTGAGCTTTGCCTCGGTATTGGCGTCACGCCCCGAGATCCCCAAAAGCACCAGTTCGTCTTTGGATCCGTAAACCAGGCCGTCTACCTTGAAGTCGGCGCAATGGAATGTCCACCCGCCGTCTATAAGATTTGAGCGCACCGGGATTGAACAACCCATCTGCTCTGCAGCGACCCTCGAGTAGCTCTCAGGCTCGGCTGGAGTACCGGCATCGCTTCTCGATTTTATCGAAGTGACACTTACCGCGAGGGTACCGTCCTCAGTCATATAAGAAAGAGAATTGTCTGCGCTCGGGTTTGCCTCAACCACCCATCCGTTTGGGCAGGGGATCGGCCTGTCCGCTGCCTGAAACTCGCGCAATGACTTCTCAAAGGAGCCGTCATTAGCGGTATCAGGCATTTTGACGGCCTCAGAGGAGTTTTTCTCAACACTCTCGTCTGTTGCGGACGGTGCTGAAGTCTCCTCCGCGGCGATCGCGGTCACTGACATAAGCGTCAGGCAGGCTGAACACAGGATCCAAAAAATTCTCAATTACTTTACTCCGGAGATGATCTCATCAGAGATGACTTTAACATCACGGTCACCATCAACAGCCAGGAACCTGGTCTTCCCTTTTGCCGACAGATCACGATAGAACCTTACAAGAGGCTCGGTCTGCTCATGGTAGACCTTAAGTCTTGAGCGTACGGTCTCCTCGCGATCATCAGGACGGATAACAAGAGGCTCGCCGGTAACATCATCTTTACCCTCAACCTTGGGAGGATTGTAGACAATGTGATAGGTGCGGCCTGAGGCCAGGTGAACCCTGCGGCCTGACATACGCTTTACGATCTTGTCATCAGGAACCTGGATCTCAACTACGGCATCAATGTCGATGGAGTTATCAACCAGCGCCTGAGCCTGAGGGATGGTACGCGGGAAACCGTCAAAGAGGAAACCGTTCTTGCAGTCACTCTGCGCGATACGCTCTTTTACCAGTCCCAGAATGATATCGTCTGACACCAGCTCACCGCGATCCATTACGGCCTTGGCGGCCTTGCCAAGCTCAGTGCCTTCACGTATGGCGGCTCTTAACATGTCTCCGGTTGAAATCTGCGGAATGCCAAAAGCCTTGGTAATGTTCTGGGCCTGGGTTCCCTTGCCGGCTCCCGGAGGTCCTAAAAGGATAATACGCATGTTAGTGTCCTAAATTGTCCCGCGCTAGCGGCCGACGGAACTGCCGCCGGAATAAAGCTTAAACTGACCTCTGAATGGATTGTCCACGGAGGCGTCAGTACATTCTAACATCGGCGAATATAGGGATCACTATCTGAGCTCGGCCTGAACATATAGGATGCGCGTATAAGCCCTGCTTGGATTCACGTTTGAAAGTATGTTTTTCAAATATCCTGAAATAGAGACGGGGGCGGCTTCTCCTCATCCTGCTTCAACTGGGCTCATATGGAAGGCTATGGCCTGATAGCCGGAGTCTCGGCGATGAGGTATCAGAAGGTCAAAGAAGCCTATCTAAAATGGTCCTCAGCTCTGGTTATCGGTGACGCGTCAAACGCCTTTGGCGTTAACGATGACTTGTACATCTCATCACGTGTACCAATGACCCTGGGCGGTGTCGAGGGTGAGCTTGTCATGTACCGTGACCTTAACAGTCAGAACTCCCGAACCGCTGACATCATCCGCCGCAGAAATCAGAAGCGAGATGAGCTTGAGAGCTATAAACACTGGCCGGGGAAAGACTTTGACTCCTTTGCCAAAGCCTATGCCCCATTCTTTATCGTCACGCGTTCAAAGAACAGCAGGGGCTTTACCTATGAGGAGAATACTCAGGCGGTAAAAGACGCCCTGGCGCTGTGCGGCAAGGTAACCCTGTTTACCACCTGCAAAGGCATGAGCGATAAAGAACTTATAGAGGCGTACCGCGCCAAAGAGTCTGTTGAAGACTGCTTTGATACCACCAAGAACGGACTGTCTGACAAGCGTCTGCATATTCATGGTGACGATCAGGCTGAAGGCAAGCTGTTTGCCTTGTTCTTAGCCCTCATACTCTGGAGAACCATTCATAGCCGCTGCTTAAACTGGCAGAAGCAATATAACCTTACCGTTAATGACGCCATACGTGAGCTTAAGAAAATCCGCTTCTACAAGAGCGGTAACTCGTGGTGTATGAAAGACGCCATAACCAAGCGCCAGAGAGAGCTTCTGGAAGACCTTAAGCTGGATTTGTCCTTTATGGGAAAGCTGAAGGATGAGAAATAGCCTGAAATGAACAGACTGCTAAAGCCGGCTGCCTGATGTTAAGCCATCGGATAGCATACAAATAGGGCTGCAATTTAGGATACAACGATCCTAGGTATGGGCATAGGCTTTGCCGGGAAAAACCGCGAGATAAAATCCGTACGGTTAGCTACGAGCTGATGAAATATCTTAAGATTTGAACGCAAATACCAATCTTAAGCTAGGATCAGATGACAGCAGGGAGGATGCTATGACAACCAAGAAAACAAAAGCTGAACAAAATCCACAAACACAGAATAACGCCTGGCTTAAGTACACCCCAAAACAGAGAAAAGATCTGAACGGGCTGTGCCAGCGCTATGAGGATTTTCTCTCAGCATGCAAGACCGAGCGCGAGTGCGTTGAGTACTCCGTCGAGATGGCAAAAAAAGCCGGATATACCGATCTGCGCGAGGCTATCAGGAAAAAGCGCGCCCTTAAGGCGGGCGACAAGGTCTACCTTGTAAATATGAACAAGTCGATGGTGCTGTTCAATCTTGGAGATGATGATCTTGAAGACGGAATGGCGATACTCGGAGCGCATATCGACTGTTGCAGACTTGACGTAAAACAAAACCCTTTTTACGAGGATGGAGGGCTTGCCTACTTTGACACCCATTACTACGGCGGGATCAAGAAATATCAGTGGGTAACCATACCGCTGGCGCTTCACGGTGTCGTGGTTAAGGAAGACGGCACCTCGGTTAAAATCAGCGTAGGCGAGGATAAGGATGATCCTGTATTCTGCGTTACCGATCTGCTAATTCATCTTGCTCAGGAGCAGATGAAGAAAAGCGGATCTACCGTAATTGAGGGCGAGAACCTCGATATTCTCATCGGCAGCGAGCCTTTGAAGGGAAAAGACAAGGACGCCGTAAAAGAAGGGATCCTCAAGCTTATCTACGACAAGTACAAGCTTACTGAAAAAGACTTTATCTCAGCTGAGCTCTGTCTGGTACCGGCAGGGCGCGCCCGTGATCTGGGATTTGACCGTAGCATGATCCTCTCTTACGGCCACGATGACAGGGTCTGCGCTTATGGCTCACTTGAGGCTATGCTCTCAGAGGACAGGGTTAAGAGAACCACCTGCTGTCTTCTCGTTGATAAAGAGGAGATAGGAAGCGTGGGAGCAACCGGCATGCGCTCGCGCTTTTTTGAAAACGCGCTGTGCGAGCTTATGGCTCTTACCAAAAAAGGCTTCTCGGAGCTTGCGCTGCGTCGCGCCCTTGAGAACTCGCGCATGCTGAGCTCTGATGTTTCATCAGCCTACGATGCGCTCTACAAGAGCGCCTTTGATCCCAAGAACACCGCCTGGCTCGGCCGCGGAATGGTTTTCAATAAGTTCACGGGATCGAGAGGAAAATCAGGCTCTAATGACGCTAACGCCGAGTTCGTGGCCAAGGTACGCGCGATCATGGATGACAATGATGTCAGCTTCCAGTTTGCCGAGCTTGGCAAGGTCGACCTTGGCGGCGGCGGAACCATCGCCTACATCATGAGCCTCTACGGCATGCAGGTAATAGACAGCGGTGTCGCCGTGCTTTCCATGCACGCCCCCTGGGAGGTTGTAAGCAAGGCTGATGTATATGAAACCTACAGAGGATACCGCGCGTTCTTAAGACAGGCCTGATGTGAGCAAATAAAACAGATCAGATCTTCTCTTACCGATCTGTAGCTGTACATGCGGTTTAGGTCAGATGGCTTAAACCGCCTGTTGTTTTTTATCATTCATCCTGTCTTCATTTGACATACCAGTAAAATTACCGCGCTATGACTTAAAAGCCTACTGAATAGCTATGTATGATGCGCGCGCATCTTTTAACTCACTGAATACAGATCCTATTTGCTTTAGTTTTGCTTCAAATAACAATGCTCAGGCGCTGATACTGGTTCTGCTTAATCTGACAGTGCAGTTTTTCAAAGCGTGCAAACGACTGGCTGTGCTGTTAAAATCGTTAAGACTACATTAAGTATTCAGGCAGGCTGTGGGGCAACTTGCCGCAGACTCCATGAAAACGGAGTACACAAATGGAGATAGTTCCGTAATACCAGACGGTCCTATACTTTATTTCTGCGCCATCCTCCACACAGGCCGGTTAAACAAGGCGGAGATGGCTTCCTTGAAAAACATTATTCCCCAGAACATTCCAAAAGAGGCTAGAAAACACGGAAGCTCGCTCTTCCCGCTGGCTGTTTATCTTTGGAACGGCGGTAATTTTCCTGAGCATGTAAAGATCCACTGGCACCCCGAATGCGAGGTGATCTCCTTTGACAGCGGAGAGTTCGAGGTAGGGATCAACATGAAACGCTACACCATCAAGGCTCCATGCATGATGATGATCCCATGTAACGTAGTCCACTACCTGATCCTCCCTACTACCGCATTGCAGCGTGCGATAGTTTTTAACCCTGATATGTTAAGGCTCGCGACCTTTGACGAAACCCAGAGCAATATCTTTGACTCTGTTTCAAACGGTACAAGACCGCTTCCGCTTATCTATCCTTCATCCCCTGAGTACAAGCAGGCGATGGAAGACTTTGACTACGTATGCAATAACTGGAAGAACGCCCCGTCTGAGGAGAAGTTGTTCATCAAGGCCAGAATGCTCGCGATGCTCGTCCATTTCTCAAAGGCAGGAATGTTCTCACAGCAGGTAATCACCACCTCCGTGGATCAGCAGCGCATGCAAAAGCTCAAGGAGCTTTTAAACTGGATCCACGACCATTACAGCGGTCCACTTTCAATAGCCGACGCATCAATGCGTATGAATTTCTCTGAGGCTTACTTCTGCAGGTTCTTCAAGAAGGCCACGCATATGAGCTTTACCGAATATCTTAATGATTACAGATTGAGAAAGGCCGCGGAAAAGCTCCTGCTCACCTCACAGTCCGTAACCGAGATATCCCAGTCAAACGGATTTGAGAATGAGGCCTATTTCTTCAGGCTCTTCAAACGCCGCTTCGGGATCACCCCGTTGCAGTACCGTAAAAGCGTATGCTCAACTGACAGCGCGGCGCTGGCTAAAAGACAACCGCGCAGGATCGGTACCGCCATGCCATGATAAATTGCCTCGTTTATGCGCAAACGGGGCATGCTCATGACAAACGCTCTTCCTTCTAAGCCATCACCAAGATCTGCAGAAACTCCGTCTGTGTCCTTCCTGTCACCAGGACAGAGTATTTTCATTGTTCAGACAGAGCAAGGAAGCTCCACTCAGCTGACCTCAAGCTCCTTCTTCAGAACGAAAAGAAGAACTAATAAGCTCCCATAACGGACTGACGTTTATTGACCTTAAAAATTCAATCGTTTTCAATACCAGATTTCACTTATAAAACAGGACTAAGATTTTTTTGCAACGCATTTTCAGAATAAATTTAGAAATCGTTATTTAGGTCATTTTTGTTCATAAAATTATCTTTGGAATCGAGTAAAAATACTGCCCGCAATTGCCCCTGACATGGGTCTTTTGGAAGGAATGAAACTTTGCAACATCGGTAATCATCAGACATAAAAGGCTGATGGGTTAAAAAACATATAGATAAAAATCCTGCATACAAGAAAAGACAAAAAGATCCTGCAAAAAGCACGCCGTATGTCACATTATTTTGAAACAGCGTCAATTTTGTACATAAACCTGTCAATTAAATTTACTTTTGCTCAATATGTCGTTCATATAATTCCAAACAGACAGAGCAAGGGAACGCCTGTGCGCCCCACGCCGGTTGCAATCCCGAAGCTCTGCAGCTTTTGGTTCCGTGTAGCGGGACCGGATGCAAACATAAGCTAACAAAGGTACTACTAATGAAAAAGACTGTAATTGCTTCACTTATTGGCACCGTTCTGATGGGCGCTGCCGTTTCCGCTAATGCTGCCATCGAGCAGAATCAGCTGACCATTTGGTTAAACGGTGACAAGGGCTATAACGGACTTGCCAAAATCGCTGAGGAATTCACCAAAGCAACCGGCATCAAGGTTACCGTAGCTCACCCTGATCAGGTAGAAGAGAAGTTCATGCAGACCGCTGCCACTCAGGACGGTCCGGATATCATCATGTGGGCTCACGACCGTTTCGGCGAGTGGGCAAAGGCCGGACTTCTGGCTCCTCTCAATCCTTCCAAGGAAGAGAAAGCAAAGTTTGCTGACTTTGCATGGGACGCTGTAACCGCTGACGGCAAGATTGTTGGCTATCCTGTTGCAATTGAGGCTGTTGGCCTGATCTGCAACAACAAGCTCGTTCCGACCCCTCCTGAGAACTTCGAAGACTTCAAGAAACTCGATGAAGAGCTCCAGAAGAAAGATAAAGACACCCACGCAATTCTCTGGGACTACAACACCCCTTACTTCTCATACCCGATCGTCGCTGCTGACGGCGGCTACGCCTTCAAGCGCACCGAGACCGGCTATGATGTCAAGGACACCGGTGTTGCCAATGACGGCGCGAAGGCTGGCGTGAACTGGATCGTTGACATGATCAAGACCGGTCACATGGCTAAGGGCGCTGACTTCGGCGTTATGGAAGCTCAGTTTGCCAAGGGCAAGCTCGGCTGCATCATCAACGGACCTTGGGCCTGGGCTAACTACGACAAAGCGAAGATCGACTTCTCCGTCAATGCCCTTCCGGCTCTCAATGGGAAGCCTGCCAAGCCGTTCGTAGGTGTTCTCTCAGCTGGTGTCAACGCCGCTTCTCCTAACAAAGAGCTTGCTGTTGAGTTCCTCGAGAAGTACTTCCTGACCGATAAAGGCCTCAAGGCTATGAACGACGACAAGCAGATCGGTGTGTCAGCTCTGAACTCCTTCGAGAAACAGCTGGCCCGCAACCCTCGCATCGCCGCTACCATGGACAACGCTATGAATGGCGAGCCTATGCCTAACGTTCCTGAGATGAGCAGATTCTGGTCTTCATTCCAGACCGCTCTGCAGAACGCCACTTCAGGCCGTCAGAGCGTTAACGATGCCCTTGAGCAGGCTGCAAAGCGCATTGTTGCTGACAAGTAACTGATTGAAAGCGGGATTACTTCATGGTCCCGTTTTTGAAATTCCCTATGGCATCCATTGCGGGGATTGGAAACGTGATAAGCGATCCTATCCAAGCGGTGGGTGCCATTTGCGAGAATACGGTTGCCATTGAGATCACATCTTGTGCAGTCCGTTTTCTCAAGGGATCCCGCGGGATGTCATGATATAAGACATCCCGGGGGGTCTCTCCCCCGGGAGCCTTACGGCTCAGCGGCGTCATAAAGGCGCCATAACCAGAAGTCATTAAAAGGAAATCAAGATGGAAACGACAGCTACCGGCAAGCAGCGCGTCTCCCCCGGCAGGTTCGCCCTGAAATGGGGAATTGTCGCGCTTATTGTGCTGGTAAACCTCTATGCGGATGTATGCATGTACCTCAACGGTGACATCGTATACCCGTTGCTGGACATCATAATCGTCGGATTAGGCGTCTATGTGTTCACAAGCAAGAAGATGTACGCACAGCGTTACGCTTTCCCAAGCGTCGCTGGCATGATCGCGTTTATCATCTTCCCGCTTGTTTACACGGTCTATATCTCATTTACCAACTACTCAGGCGATCACATCATGACCGTGGAAGACGCGATGAGGTATCACCTCAACGCTGTCTACCGTTCTGAGGGTGGTGATTTTGAGCTTAAGATGCTCCCATCAGAAGGCGGTAAATACCAGTTACTGGTGACTCAGGGAGATCAGTCCTACATCACCGATCCGATTAAACTCGAGTCAGGAGTTATCTCTCCTGAGGCAAAACGCGCTGACGTAAATCTGCGCGCGCCGTCCGAGAAGGAACTTGCCTCAGATGGCGTACAGATGAAAGAGCTCATCTCACACCGTCTGGCGCTTCAAAAGCTTTTCCTGCATGTTCCTGACAGCAAGGTTGTTCTCGCGATGAGCGGTCTGCGCCAGTTCTCAGCCGAGAGCCCGAAGTTCACCCCGGTCGCCAAAAATACCAAGCTCGATGACGGTACTGTCGTAAATGTCGATAACGCCCTGTTTGACAATGAGACCAAAAAGCTCTTCGTGCCGAACATGGATACCGGCTTCTATCAGTACGCCGGTAAAGACGGACTTCCTGAGGGCAAGACCTTCGCCCCTGGTTTCCGTGTAAACATCGGCTTCATGAATTACATCAAGTTCTTCGGAAACAAGAACGTTCGCGCTCCGTTCGCACAGATATTCATCTGGACCGTGGTATTCGCCGGTTTCACTGTATTTATCACGCTCGCGATCGGAATGGTCCTCGCCTGCCTGGTGCAGTGGCAGTTCCTCGCAGGACGCGGCGTTTACCGCGTGTTGCTCATTCTGCCGTACGCGGTTCCGTCATTCATATCAATCCTCGTGTTCAAGGGCTTGTTCAACCAGAACTTTGGTGAAATCAACATGTTCCTTAACATGATCTTCGGACCTATCTACAATCTGTTCGGGCTTACCTGGACAGCTCCTGAGTGGTTCACCAACCCTTGGCTCGCCCGCGGAATGATCCTGATCGTCAACGCCTGGCTTGGCTACCCGTACATGATGATCCTCTGCATGGGTCTGCTCAAATCAATTCCGGATGATCTCTATGAGGCAACCGCGATTGAAGGCGCTTCCCCTCTGCAGAACCTGCGCTATATCACACTGCCGTTGCTGTTAAAGCCTCTGGCTCCGTTGCTTATCGCGTCGTTCGCTTTTAACTTCAACAACTTCGTTCTTATTCAGCTGTTAACTAAAGGCGGTCCTGACATCATCGACTCCACCGTACCGGCCGGCTATACCGACCTGCTCGTGAGCTTCACCTACCGCATCGCGTTCGAAGGCGGAAAGGGCAACGATTACGGACTGGCTGCCGCGATCGCTACGCTCATCTTCATTCTGGTCGGATTCCTCAGCCTCATTCAGCTGCGTCTGACCCGTCAGAACAACGACGGCAGAGTCTAAGGAGAATACGAAAATGGCAATGGTGCAATCCAAGAACCTGAAGTACAGGAAAGCCGCCGCGCATGTATTTATGTGGGTATTTCTGGCCTTCATACTTTTCCCTCTGCTCATGGTAGTCGCGATTTCGTTCCGCCAGGGTAACTACTCTGTAGGTGACGTGATCCCCAAAGCTGAAACCTCGACGCTGGATCACTGGAAACTTGCGCTTGGCATGAATGTTCATGACAACGTGAGAGTACGCGGAGCCGATATCAGATTCCTCAAGGCTGATGATGGCAAAGCGATTATCTACGCCTCTGACAACGGAACCGATCCTTTCGATCCTTTTGTCACCGCGCCTTTTGACCTCGCTCAGGTAAAGGCGGTAAGCCCGAAGCAGAAGCTTGAGGTTAAGGCGACTCATCCTGAAAACGCTCCTGATGAAGCGGACATTCTTGATGACGAGAAAACCCTTGAGCTCACTCAGGCTGTTTCTGACAAAGTCGCCATCGATGTTCAGAAGGATGATGGCAGCACAGAGCGCTATATGATCGAGCCTAACGACA
The DNA here is from genome assembly GCA_004557545.1 of Succinatimonas hippei. GTDB lineage: Bacteria > Pseudomonadota > Gammaproteobacteria > Enterobacterales > Succinivibrionaceae > Succinivibrio > Succinivibrio hippei_A. The sequence continues at coordinate 2,650 of SFGV01000016.1, read as the reverse complement.
AGGCCGGAACCTCTTTTGGCGTTTATCGCGATCAGGTAACCCCTCCGCCGTTCCCGGTTATGCTCTGGCTGTGGAACTCGATCAAGGTAGCTTTCATAACCGCGGCTCTGATCATCTGTCTCGCGACTACCTCCGCCTACGCTTTTGCGCGTATGCGTTTCCGCGGCAGAAGCTTCATCTTAAACTCGATGCTGATCTTCCAGATGTTCCCTGCTGTACTGGCATTGGTCGCGATCTATGCCCTGTTCAACAGAATTGGAAGCTATATCCCGTCTCTGGGACTTAACTCTCATGGCGGTCTGATACTGTCATACTTAGGCGGTGTCGCGTTGCATATCTGGACCATTAAAGGTTACTTTGAGACTATCGACCCTTCGCTTGAGCAGGCCGCAGCTATCGACGGCGCCACTCCATGGCAGGCATTCAGACTTATTCTGTTGCCTCTGTCAGTGCCGATCCTCGCCGTAGTATTCATTCTGGCGTTCATCAGCACCATTACTGAGGTTCCTGTAGCGTCAGTGCTCCTCATGGATATGGACAAGCTCACCCTTGCAGTTGGTTCACAGCAGTATCTGTACCCCCAGAATTACCTCTGGGGTGACTTCGCCGCGGCCGCGGTACTTTCAGGACTGCCTATAACCATCGTCTTCCTGGCTGCCCAGCGCTGGCTGGTCGGCGGACTGACTGCTGGTGGCGTCAAGGGCTGACGCAAACGCGCGGTCTTTTGGCCGCGCATGTAAAGGATTTGAGGCCGCAAAAGGCCAAATGAGACAAATTTCAGAGATACAAAATGGCTGACGTACTCTTAAGCAAAGTTAGAAAGAATTACAACCCTTCCGTGCTGAAGGACACTCTGCGCAACATCAACCTCGACATCAAGGACGGTGACTTCATCGTATTCGTTGGTCCGTCAGGATGCGGTAAATCAACTCTTCTGCGCATGATCGCGGGTCTTGAGGACATAACCTCAGGCGATCTGATGATTGGCGGCGAGCGCATGAACGATGTTCCTCCTTCAAAGAGAAACATCGGCATGGTCTTCCAGTCATACGCCCTGTACCCTCACATGACCGTGTTCGAGAATATGGCCTTCGGTCTTAAGCTCAAACACATGGACAAAGAAACCATCCGCCAGCGCGTTATTCACGCCGCTGACATTCTGGGTCTTGAGCCTTTCCTAGATAGAAAGCCTAAGGCTCTGTCAGGCGGTCAGAGACAGCGTGTGGCAATCGGCCGCTGCATCGTCCAGCAGCCTTCCGTGTTCCTCTTCGACGAGCCTCTGTCAAACCTCGACGCGGCTCTGCGTGTAAGAATGCGCCTTGAGATCTCAAAGCTGCACCGTGACATTAACGCCACAATTATTTACGTAACCCATGATCAGGTTGAGGCTATGACGCTGGCTGACAAGATCTGCGTTTTAAGCCCGCTTCAGGCCAATGCCGAATCCAACCTCGAGCAGTTCGGCACTCCGCTTGAGCTTTACAACCATCCGGTAAATCAGTTCGTAGCCGGTTTCATCGGATCCCCTAAGATGAACTTCATAAACGGTACCCTTACCGAGATCGGTGACAAGACCTGCAAGGTCAAGCTGACCACTGGTGAGGTGATCTCCGCCTGTGTCGACGCCTCACGCGGCGAGATTGGTCAGAAGGTTCAGCTCGGTGTCCGTCCTGAGCATCTGGTTTCAGCTCAGTCTGACAAGGCTGACGGCGGCAAGCTTACCGGCAAGATCATCGTTACCGAGAATCTCGGCGCTGAGTTCTTCATGTACATGACTGTAGAGTCCTGCGATGATGGTGTCGACTTCACCATCCGTCATGACTACGCGGTTGACGTCAAGGCTGGCGAGAACTTCACCATTGGTATTCCTGCAAGCGCCTGCTATCTGTTTGACACTGATGGCATAGCCTTCCCGAGAACTGCGGTGTATACACGCGCTGAAAGATAAAAAGAGTTCCTTTTAATGGCCAGGGCGGGAAACTTCGGTTTCCCGCCTTTTTTGTGCCTTATCCAGCCTTTCTTCGATTACCCACTCCATCTTTAAGTGTCAACCCCGACTAGAGCTGTTTTACATTTACCTGTCAGTGACATCTTCCTTATAACTTAGCCCTGCTCTTTCTTTTCAACAGTCATATTTTTTAAGGATGTTTTATGTCAAAGCTTACAGAGGATCCGCTATACAGAGATCTGGCCAAATTACGCCGCTCTCCAAGGTTAGGTAAAATCTTCCGTCTCTATGAGGAACAAAACCGCGGCGTTCTCAAAGAAAACTCAAGATCTCTGCAGGGAAAGATCTGGAGCAAATATCTTAGTGCTTATGAGAACGAGCGCGCCGACAGGATGTCCCCACTGCTCTTTATCAAAGATGTATTAAGTGATCCGCTGGATAATGGGCATTACAGCAGCGCTATTCTTGCGACAAGACTCATGGTTTCTTTGCTAAATTTCGCGGTAGCGATCGGAGTTTTAAAAACCAATCCTCTTGCAACAATCTGGAACCTGCCGCTTTTAAAAAAAGCCGATCGGCTTTCCAAAGCAGTTACCGCTCATCGGCCTTGCTTTGCGTATGACACTGCAAAATCCCAGCTTAAATCCCTTATAAAAAAATTCTCTAGTGAATGCCTCCGGCGTCAGTTTCTATTGCAGATAA
>SFGV01000015.1 GCA_004557545.1 Succinatimonas hippei | reverse complement strand
TTCTGATAAATCGGGGAAGAGTCATTTATGCTCATGAAATCAGAGCTTAAGGCAGGACCGGTGTTTGTCAGGCTTGAGAACCGTATTAAAGCTTATTTCATCACCTGCTTTATGGCGCTTACCGTATTCAGGGTTTTAGAGAAGAAGGTAAACGCCACGCTCCCTAGACTTGCTACCGCCTTTGAGATCATCAGGGCTTTGCGCGAGATGTTGATTGTGAAGACAGGTAAATACTACACGGCCGGATTTACCAGAACCGACTTAACCGACGCTCTGTTCAAAAACTCAGGCATCAGGCCTGACTGCGAACTGCTTACGGACAAGAGGGGTAAAACCAGTATCAGAATGTCGAAAAAATAATTTGAGGCTATAACAGACATTACTACAACCTCAATGCGTAACAGGTTGTAATAACACGGTTTAATTTAGAAATTGCCAAACTCAAGAGCGGCGGCGGGGTCAAGGTCCTTACCCTGATGGACACACCAAAAGCAAAATGGCTGTTTCAAAAGGACATAGTGGAGAGCGGGGCTACCAAAACCATGGGCGAGACCTTCATAACCTCCAAAGTAAGCCGCCGCGTCACCGAACTTACCCTTAAAATCCGGGCATTTCCAAAAATGAGATAGAAAAGCTCCAGACCGTACCCTTTGATACTCTGGACACCGCCTCAGATAAGGCCCTGCAGCAGGCAGGAGAGGAGTTTCAGATCCCCAGGCATCTGGGCAGTGGCTATGGCCTGATGTGGGAGCCTGTCATAGACGGTGTCTTCCTTTCAGAGCAGCCGCCGCGCATGACCGGAAGTCTTGATATTCCTCTGCTTATAGGCTCAAACCGCACTGAGTGGGAGAACTTCTCTGACATAGTAAATGTTGCGGTTACCCAGTATGACAATCTAAATAACTGGAGTGATGAGAAGGTCGAGCGTGGGCCTGACAGAAAGTACGGCGCAAAAAGAGGAAGTGGTTAAAGCCTTCCTTGAGGCGTATCCGCAAAAGCGCAGACGTGACGCGTACTTTGTCGACACCATGATCCGTCCGCCTCTGAAGCACATCATGGAGAACAAGGCAGCTTTGGGCGGAGCACCGGTTTACTCCTATATCTTTGCCTGGGATTCGTCGGTTATGGGCGGAGTATTCCATTCATACCACACAGCTGAGATCCCTTATAGCGTTTTGAACCGCCGCGGATTGCCTGACGCTTTTTACGGCGGCTTTTTTGCTTTGCGGGCGTTTTACGTGGGAGTAAAGCTCCCCCTCATAACCTCGCTCATTCATCGGCAAAGGTCTTAACCACAGCCTTCACGCTCCTGCTGTGGCCTTTGCTGTCGGTGATGGTTATAAGCGTCTGTCCATCATGCTTTGGAATGAACTCATCACCCTCATAAGGCTTCTCATCAACGCTCAGATAGCATGGGGCGTTTTCGCAGGTGAAGATCACTCTTACATGACCTGTGGAGTCAGGCGCGATGATGTCGCCGTTTCTTGGGTATGAGATCTCAGGATATGGGCTTGTAGCGTCTCTGCCGTCCCTGAGCGCGGGCGGGGTGTCGTAAGATTCGCCGTATGATGATATCCTCAGGAAAAGCTCCGGGTTTAAGGATGAAATTATCCTGAGAAATACCGGGGCGGCCCGGTTCATTCCGGTCATCGACGGGATCCCGCGCCCGTCTGGTCTGCCGCACCAGATTGCGACAGTGAATTTCCCATCCCCGCCTATGGATAAAGCGTCAGATCCGCCAGATGAGGTTCCTGTCTTAAAAAACACTCCGTCAGGCTTCGCGTAGCCCAAAGGCGCGGGAGTGGCCATGAGCATTTTTTTAACGCTCAATGCGGCGCCCTTTGAAATAAAGGGACTGAGAGTCTTTCGGTCGGCTTTTGTAAGACGCGGCGCGGCTATCATGCCATCACGCGCAAGCGAGCTGTACATGAGCGACAGATCCAAAAGTGTAGCTGAGCATCCGCCTAGCGCCAGGGCAAGTGAGGGATCAGCGCCTTCAGGCAGCTTCACGCGGTCACGTCCCTGGTTTACCCGCGACAGGAAATAGGAGGGGCCTATTCTTGAGAGGAGATCGACCGCCGGGCGGTTTAGGGATAATGTGAGCGCCTTTTGCATACTCACAGGTCCCATGCTTTTGCCATCGCTGTTTCTGGGGGCGTAAGCGCCGTATACGGCAGGGCTGTCATCAAGTATGGTCATGGGTCTGAGCTTAAACTTCTCGACAGCAAGAGCGTATACAAAGGGCTTTAGCGCGGAGCCGGGGGAGCGGTAACGCGTGGGCATGAAGATCTCAGATACTGCCGGGTCTGATGAGCCCAAAAGCCCAATGATCTCTGATGTCCTGTTGTCAACTACCACCGCGGACATCACGGAGCCGTCATGAAACTCTGAGCTGTAAAAAGCGCCCGCGTCCTTTAAGATCTTCTGGATCTCAGGCCTGACGTTAAGCCTTATCCTCCTGTCCACCATACGCGAGAGCATGTAATTGCCAAGCGGCATTTCGTGGCGCTCGATGCTTCTCATTTTTGAGGGCAGCGGGGCGTTTAGGGCAGCCTCATAAACATCCCTTGAAATCACCTCATTCTCAAGCGCGAGTCTTAACACCTCGGCTCTGTAGGCCTTAGCGCGCTCTGGGTGTCTGTCGGGGCGTATGCGCTGCGGGGCGCGCGGGAGCGCCACCAGCAGGGCGGCCTCTGCCGGGGTCAGGTGCTCAGGCCCATGCCCAAACCAGCGCAGGCTGGCGGCCTTCACGCCATCGGTATTACCGCCAAAGGGCGCCAGAGTAAGGTACATTGAGAGGACCTCGTCACGTCCGTACACCGTGGTAAGGTAGAGCGCCCCAAAGGCCTCCTTTAGCTTGGAGAAATAATTGCGCTCATTGTTTTCAAGCCGTCTTACACACTGCATCGCGAGGGTTGAGGCGCCTGAGATCCTTCTTAAGGCTGTGAGGTTTCCCAGAAAGGCTCTGGCAATAGAGATTGGATCAATCCCGGGGTGCAGATAAAAGCGTTTGTCCTCACCTGCTATAAGTAGCTTAAGGTAAATCTGATCAACCTCGGAGGTGGTGATCCGAAAGCGAAAGTCGCCCTCGGGCGAGAGGGTATATGAGAGTATGTTGCCCTCACTGTCGGTGACCTCGCGTGAGGAGCCGTCATAAAGGCTCATGTCAGGCGCGCAAAGTATTGCGCATAAAACAACCGTAAAAAGGACGCAAATCACCGCGCAACCTGATTTCAGCGCGATTTTTCTGATTGATGATTTGTTAATTTTTTGCGCTTTATTTGAGCTTTTGAAACTATAATTAGACGTTTTTTTCATTTTTTCAGGGAAACGGAGCTTCTCTCTTATGGATTTCAAAGCTTTTTTAAAGCGGAAGAATATTGAGATCTCATGGCACAGGTACTGTATCGACGCCATGGGAGCCATGGCCGGCGGTCTTTTCTGCTCACTTCTGATCGGTACTATTTTAAGCACAATTGGACGTGAAGCCGGAATAGACATTCTGGTAAAAACCGGAGGCTACGCTGCGTCCATGTCGGGACCGGCGATGGCGGTCGCCATAGGCTACGCCTTAAGATGCCCGCCGATGGTGCTGTTTTCTTTAGTCGCGGTAGGCGCGGCTGCCAATGGACTTGGCGGGGCGGGCGGACCACTTGCCGTGCTCATAATCGCGATTGTCGCCGCTGAGTTTGGAAAGGCCGTATCCCATGAGACCAGAGTTGACATTATTGTCACCCCAGCGGTTACGGTATTTGTGGGTGTCGCGTTATCCCTGTTAATTGCCCCGCCCGTGGGCGCAGCCGCGATGAAAGCCGGAGCGGTGATCATGGCCGCCACCACCTTCCAGCCATTTATCATAGGTATTCTGGTGTCGGTGATAGTCGGAATTTGCCTGACGCTACCCATCTCCTCCGCGGCCATCTGCGCCGCGCTCGGGCTTACCGGGCTCGCTGGCGGCGCCGCGGTAGCAGGATGCTGCGCCCAGATGGTCGGCTTTGCCGTGATCTCATATCGTGACAACGGCTTTGGCGGACTTGTATCTCAGGGTATCGGTACTTCAATGCTACAGATGGGCAATATCGTAAGAAATCCCAGGATCTGGATAGCGCCTATCCTCACCTCAGCGATCACGGGGCCAATCGCCACCTGCTTCTTCGGGCTCGAGATGAACGGACCCGCGGTTTCATCCGGTATGGGCACCTGCGGTCTTGTAGGTCAGATCGGTGTTTACTCAGGCTGGGTAGCTGATACCGCCAAGGGGCTTAAGGATGGCATCAGCGCCTTTGACTGGACCGGGCTTGTCATGATCTCATTTATCCTGCCTGCGCTTATCTGCCCTCTCATCAACATGGTGTTAAAGCGTATTGGCTGGGTGCGTGACGGGGATATGATCCTCATAAGGCATCCTGACAAATAAAAGACAGGATTTAATTAAAAGCCCTGCCTGATATCAGACGGGGCTTATTTATGCCCGCGTGGAGACGAAACCGGGCGGGGCAGGATCGGCCGCCCGTATTCGTCATGCTCAAGCGGGATACGTCGCCCGTAATCGTCAAAATCAGTATGCCATTCTACCCAGTCACATGACATTTCATAATTGTAATCTTGAGGCTCTGTTTCGTACTCTCGCGCGTTTTCAAACGCTGAATCTTTTAACACGCCATCGCCAATCCATTCTGTCAGCTTCCGCGCTTCCTCATCGCTGTAGCCGGACTGATAGGTGATCTTCTTTGACGGAATATAGAATTCAAGGAGCTTGAAGCCTCTGTGTCCTGCCCATGGTTCCGCGGCAAAGATCCTGATCTGCTCAATGCCGTCGATCTTTTATATCTCAGAAAAGCCTATTCTGAAATTCCCGTCAGAACACAAGCTGTACAGCATTATGACTCACCTCTCTTAAAGTATGACCAGACGGTATTTTTATCTGATCTCTCGCCTGACATCATCCCTTACCAGAACCTTTGAGCTTTCATGTATAAGCTCTGAGGATACGCTGCCGTTTTCGTCATACGAAACCGCCGGCACCTTAAGCTTGCCCTCATACTGCGGACGCACAAGTACGCCAACCTTGAATTCATCTGAAGAAGGCCACGCGCTTAAAATGATTCCGCTGTCACCTGATCTGACCTGACAGTCGGTTATTCCAGATATTTCGCCAAGAGCGCTGTCAGATGACACGGCTCCTTCAAAGCTGAAGCCTGATGGCAGGGCAAAGCGCAAAGTGACCTGCGCGTCACGCGGAATTTCTCTTTTAACCGTGTATACCATCATCACGACATCGCCGCGTTTAAGTGAGCTTACAAGCGTTGGTACCGACGGATCGGAGATATCGTAAAAGCCCGCTGTCGCGTTCACGCTCTTTGACAGTGCCTCACCCGTTTTAGGGTAACCGTAGGCGCTTATGGTAAAGAAAGCGTCTTTGTCGTTGTTGGTGACGTTAAATGTACCGTCACGGTTTAACGTGACGCTTTCCGATGATGTCTTGGGCATTGACGCGCCTGCCCATGAAAGCACCGCCATGGTTCTTAAGTCTTTTATCCTGAATTTCGTAAGTCTGTTTATCAAAGCCGTGTTTCTGGTTAGAGAGGCCGCAGCAAGCAGCATGGCGCGGTCAAAATCAGGATCAGAGAGTACCGTAGGCTCAAAGGAGGAGAGTGCGTTAGCGGCTTTCAAGGCCTGCTCGGTATTCGCCGCCTGATTAAGATTAGATAAGAGTTGCTCAAGCGTTGAGAGAGCGTTAAAACCAAGCCTTAAGGCGTCCTTACAGCGCGTGTCATCACCATAGGCGCGGAAGGCCATGGCATATGCCGCAGCAGCGATCGGACTTATATTTATAGCGTTGTCAAATGAGTAGCGCAACTCAGAGAGATCTCCCTCATGAAGCTCTGAGAGTGCGAACATGCTCACGGGTCCTGATGGATCCTGTGATCCGCTGTCGCGCTTAAGCCTTGAAAGCATACGGTCACACAGCTCATCGCTTACGTCAAAGCCTGCCTTGCGCGCCTTTAATAACGCGGCATAATTTAAAGCTTCAAGTGTTTGATCAAAATCTGTTCCTGAGCCTGAGCGTGATTGAAGCAGTGATACGAGATCCTGAGTCAGCGCGGCATCTTTACTGTCATTGTCTGGCATCTCAATGAGCGCGAGGATCACGGATGACAGATCAGCTGATGAGATATATTGGGTATTCCTGATCTTCCTGATGAACTCATCTCTGGTGTCTCCCGGCAGAAAACCACGGGTTAGCACGGCATGAGATACTCCATCAAGACGCGGTTTAGGCTCAAGGCGCTCTGTCTGACCTTTCTTTAAAAAGACTGTGGCAGAAGAGAGCGCCATGGGAGCTGCTGAGAGCACTGAGGTTTCAAATTCACGGGTTATGTCTATTCCCTTGCCTTTGACGCTCAGGCTTACTCTGCCTTTTCCTTCCGCGGCAGCCCTGACTTCAAAAGGTATTGAGATCATCTGGCCTTTATCCGGGGCAGGCTCGGCGGATATAACCTTGCACTCGATCGCTCCCTGACATTGCGCGGCGAGGCTCAGGCTGAGTTTTCCTTTATCTGAGGTGTTCTGCAGGTTGATGTAGCCTCTTACCTCATCATCCTTATGCAGAATTGCCGGAAGCGAGATGGAGGGGGCTATTTCATCGCGTACCATTATGTCTGAGGAGACGGAACCTGTAGCCCTGTCATCAGCGGCGACTACCATCAGTCTCAGTCCGCCCTGAAAATTCTCAGGGATCTTAAAGCGGATCTCAGCCTTGCCATTCTGAGTTTTTCTCGCGCTGCTGTATAGCGCGACAATCCTGCCGCGCAGAGCCTCAAGCGCCTGGGGAGAGGAGGCGTTTCTCATAAGAGCCTCACCCAGATCTCCGTGTCCCTGATCCTGACTGGTGTATGAGCGCAACAGCGCGCCGTAGCGGTCATAAACCCTGATCCCGTAAGCCGCAGGCTTCAGGAAATCGTTTTGCGGGGAAGGGGATTTGTAAGATGTAAGGGTGAGCACTCCGGTATCGACGAGCGCTGCGGTATACATCGCGCTTTCATCCGCGCCACTCAAAGTCAGCTCAGCCTTAAGCTCATCCCCGGGTTTTACGCTTCCCGGGGTATTTAGCGCGGCTGTAATAATCTTGTCATCTGAATTGAGCTTCAGCAGGGAAAGTCCCATCGCGCGGGGAGATGAGATTTTATCGCCTGACGGGGTTGTGATGGTGACCAGCGCTCTTTCTGATACCACGGCGTCTTTGGGCATACGGAAGCTTATCTCGTTGTGCCCCTTGCGCACGTCAAAACGGCGCATCAGCTTGATGTCATCAGATCCCACAATCAGATCGGCACCGCCGTCATCGCGGGCCTCAAAGCTCAGCGTAACCTTATCATCCGGAAGATAGCTCTCCTTATCCGAGGTCACCTCAAAAATATCAGGAGAGCTGCTGTCAGAGCCTGTCTGATATCCGCTGTAAAAACGAACCGCGGTTTTCGCGCCGTCACCCTCAAGCATCGCGAGGTAAGCGCCGTTTTGAAGTTGTGTTTTCTCAAAAACAGCTTTGTCTTTTAAGGTACGCACGTTTCCCGTAAGCACGGGGGAGAGACGCTCGTTTTTAAGATATTTCCACTGACCGTGGTCGAACACGTACTGATAGTCGGTATCTACCCTGAAGATCACATAACGCACGCTGCCTTCAACGGCTCTGCCGTCTTTGCATAAAACGGTATCAAAGCCATCATCAGCGCTTTTAAAACCAATAAGCGGGGCTGAGGCTGTCTGCTTAAGCTCTTTTTTAAGCGGCAGATCCGAGCCCTGAGCAAACACGCTTACTGAAAGGTCAATCTTTCTGGCATAAGGGGCGCTTTTAAGCGGGATATTGAACCTCGCGACACCATCTTTATCAGCCTCCACGCTATCAAGACTGATGGCGCTTGTAAGCTTTGAATAGCTCTCAGTGTCAGGCCCGAAGGTAAAGTCTTTGAAATTATCAAGAGGATGAGGATCTGGTGATATGGTCATCATTCCTGACACCCGCGCTCCGGCGCCCGGGGCGCCGTAGGTGTAGCGGGAGAGCACGGAGAAATGGATATTTGAGTCATGAGTGTCTTTGCTCTCAGCCTCAATTCTCGCCTCAAGCGAGGATGGGATGAAATCCGCGGTTACAACCGGGCTGCTGTCTATGACATCATGCTCGCCTGATTTTAAGGTAAAGGTCCAGGCGCCGCGCTGTCCCTCATTTGGCAGGGTATAAGCGCCCTCAAACACTCCGGCGCCACTGTTGGTGAGCGTCATGCTCTTGACCATGGTGCCGTCAGGTCTTGAGATCTCAAGGGTAAGCGCCTTTAAGGCGGTGGCGGTAAGGTCTGCTTTATTGCGCACAAGCGCAGTGTAGCGCACGCTTTCGCCCGGGCGGTAGATCCCGCGGGCGGTGTATGCGTATGCCTCAAGACTGCCCTGTGGCAGATCCTTTACGTCCTTTATGTCAGAAAGCTTAAGCGGCGGGGCGTTTAGATTTAAGCTGAAGGCGTCCTGACCTGAGGTTACCGCTACCATGCTCGGAGCCATGGCGCCTCTGCCTTTTACTATGTCGCCTGAAAATCTCGCGTAGCCGCTCGCGTCAGTTACGACGGTCTGCAGCACGTCATTTGACTTTGAATAAAGCGTCACATTGGCCGCGGCGACCGGATTGGCGCCTTTTAAAGAGCGTGCGGCGACCGCGATGGAGTTGCTCGAGCGGTAAATGCTTACCCCAAGATCAGTTAAGGTGATCACCCTCGCGACCCAGATGCGGTCGGTGTTATAGAAAACTCCGGTGTTATAGCCGTCAAAGCCTGATCTGCTGTCGCAGGCTATTACAAGATACACGCCGTCTCCCAGAGTACTTCCTGCGGTCTTGTCGAGATCGAGCGTTGTCAGCACACGCTCGTTGCGGGTCTTTGGAATTTCAAGTCTGGTCTTGCCCAGAAGCTGGGCGTGAGATCCCACAAGACTTGAGACGTTGTATGCCTCAAGTGAATCCGAGGTCATTAAAAGCGCGTTTGACGCGAGCAGATCAGATGAGGGGATTCTGTATAAATAAGCGTCAAGATCCGGAGCGTTCAAGGTGCCAAGCGTGATTTTTTTTGAGCTTAAGGATTTTGAGAGCACCTGTCCCCGCTCAAGAAAAATTGAGCTTTTAGCGTCCGGGATCAGGGCTTTGGCGTTTAAGTCTGCCTGAAGTACCTGACCATTGCCGTATTTAAGGCCTTTGCGTACCGTCAGGGTATAGGCAGAGCCGTTTTTTAGCGTCGTATAGCAGATCCGACGTCCTGAGATGACCGGGATAGCGTTGTCCACAGTAACGGAGTTATCAGAGAGACGGAAGTACGCGTTGAGATCTGCCAGATCCGCGGTTTTGTCAGGCTCATGTGAGAGCACCGCGCAAAATCCGCTGTCATTTTCCAGGATCTTTTGAATTGAAAGCGCGTTTTCAGATGCGAAGACGCAGGGGCAGATAAAGAGTGCGAAAAAGGCGGTCAGTACGTGTCTCATGCTTAATATCTCCGTTTTTACCGCTTAATTTTAGATAAAAAACAGAGCCCCGTGTTGCAACGGGGCTCAAAGTCCTGCCATCCTGAATGCAAGAGTTGAAAATCCGCTATTTATGACTCAGTCTGAAGCGGTTGTGTCTTATGCCAGTTGCAGACAATGGATGCCGCTATTAGTCCGGCCTCATATAAAAGACACAAAGGCAGCGCGAGCATAAGCTGTGAGAGCACGTCAGGCGGGGTCAGCACCGCAGAGAGGGTAAAAGCACCGATAATTACATAGCGTCTTGATTTCCTAAGCCTCGCAATGCCTACTGCTCCACTGCGGCAGAGCAGCACCACCACCGCGGGTGTCTCAAAGGAGAGCGCGAAGGCCATGGTCATATGCAGCACGAAATCAAGGTAGGCGTTGATGTCAGGCGCGAATGTCACAAACAGGGGTGAAACTGAGGCTATGAACCCAAGCACCAGCTTTAAAACCGTAAAGTAGCAGTAGGCAGATCCCGTAAGCGCGAGCACAAGAGCGCATACCACAAAGACAACGGCTCTGCGCTTTTCCTTTTTATAAAGTCCCGGGGACACAAAGGCCCAGATCTGCCACAGAGTATTTGGAAGACTTAGAAAAATCGCCGCGAAGAGCAGAACCTTTAAAGGAGCGAGCACCGGTGTTATAACGCCCACACTCATGAGTGCCTGTCCCCTGGGAAGCGCGCTTATAAGCGGCAGCGCCACGAAGGAGAAGATCTCATTGGTAAAAGGGCTTAAAGCCGCGATGGCGATGACAAAGCCTATGATGGCGCGGATAAAGCAGCGTCTTAACGCCTTGAGCTCTGACAAAAGTCTGATACCTTCACTCATTTGTGTTCCTTATGGGTGATCTCAGAGAGAGGCTTAACCTCGGATTTGAGATCCTCAAGCGTGGATTTGGTATCACGGGTGATCTCATCTAAGTCCTTTAAACGCGAACTCTCGTACTCCTGAGCGCTAAGAGACAGAGAGTTTAAAGCGCTTTTGGCCTGGCGGATCTTTCTGCCAAGCGTGGTGCACAGTGACAGAAGATCCTCAGGTCCCATGATCACAAGCGCGACGCTCAGGATCACCAGCGTCTCGGGCAGGCTTATCCCAAACATTACTCTTTACCTTTAAGCTCAGGCACGTTTTTCACGTTTTCAGCTGAGTCATTGGCAGGAGTCTCGGCGGAGCCTTCCTTAAAGCCTTTGATGGCGGCGCCAAGATCCTTGCCGATATTTTTGAGTCTTGAGGTTCCGAAGATCATCGCGACAACTAAAAGCACTATGACCCAGTGCCAGATTGAAAGTGAACCCATTTGTATATCCTTTTTTTATCCAAAAGATCCCCGCGGACGGGGATCATGATTTATTGAATTAAGCGATCACTCTGCGTACGGCCTTTAAAGCCATCTCATGCGGATCACCTGCTGAAAGCTCATGGTGCAGTCTCATAAAGCTGTACTGGGAGCCTACATAGTTACGAAGAGCGTTGAATTCAGCGCCTTCAAGCTGTTTCTGGTTAAAGCCGAGATCCTTTTGTGCGACTTCCTTGATCGCGTTTACGCAGGCTGAAGCAGCAGGGCTGCTCAATACCCAGTCATGATCACCCAAATGAACGATGAAGCCTTCCTGGGCAAGCGGAATGGGCAGATGCTCACCATCAGAGGAGAGCAGGCCTATGGCCGCTGGATCGACACCTGCGAATACCGAGGCTGCCCTGATCCAGCCTACGACCTGCTTCTCGTCATCAGGGGTACCAGGATGATCATGCGCGCAGGCCTGGGCGACGATTTCCTTAGCCGGAAGTCCGCGGGCGATGGATTCTGCAACCGAGAATATGTGGTGGGCGCCGGTGCCGGCGATGGTGAATTCCTTTAAGGACGAGCCGTCAGCCTGCCACTGGAAGACCCAGGGCTTGGCGAGATCATGCAGAAGCTGACCTGCAAGCGCGGTGTCATAGTCAGGATCGTAGCCCATGACATCGTGATAGGTCTTAAGCAGGCCTAAGGTGATTTCGACATTGGCCGCGCAGTGGGTGGCAAGTCCGCCCGGATATGGATGATGCGACGCAAAGCCGCTGCCCGGGGCTGACCAGAAGGGCTGTGGGCCTTTGCCCTCATGCTGCTTTAAGACCGGGAAGAGCTTTTCAACCGGAGTCTTGGAGGGGTCGATGAGGTTCTGAGCCTGAAGCTGTTTGTAAGCCTCAGCAGCGCCGTCAGCGCCTTCCCACTTCTTCATGAAGGTAGGGGTGGTGTCCTCATACAGACCGCGGACCCTGGCTTTGAGCGATGAGTCCTTTAAGGTGTCAATCTTTGAGAGCAGGTAGGCGTAGGCGTTCTGCACCAGCTCTGAGCTCTTTGCCATCGCGATATTGTCAGAAGGGATGTCTTTTAAGGCAAGCTTTCTGATCTTCGCGGTTTTGGCAAAAGAGGGCAGGGCGCTGCCGGCCAGCACGGCGCCGGCGGTCAGGGCGGATATTTTCAGAAAATTGCGTCTTGATTGAGAGACGGTCTGTTCGTTGGACATTTGCTTCTCCTTTTTGTTTAAGCGTTTTGCATTTTCGGAGAGCAAAGTGAAATTAAGAGCTCTTGTATGTAAAGATGCGCCAAAATTCTGTTAAGAAATCATAAATATGATCACTAACAGGGCGTTAACGGTCTTATTTATGGAATATGAATTACCATATTTATACCGTTCTATAAGAAAATTATCTGTTTTTAAGCTTAAAGGTGAATTTGAGTCCGGTCTGATAGTGAAAACTAACGCAAATTGCACTATTCGAGGGAGAAAGGCAGTTTTTTACTGTGCAGGATTGTGGAAATAAGACTCATAAAGGTGCACAAAAATCGTCATTTCTGCCGGGTGCTAAGCTGACGCCATGGCGAGAGCCTTCTCAAGCACGGTTATGGCCAAGGTGTGCATCGTAGGCGGCATGTGCGGCGTGCTTACCTCCTGGAACTCCTTCCTCATGGGCGGATCCCGCGCCATCTTCTCGATGGCCGAGTCCTACATGACCCCCAAGATGTTCTCAAAGCTGCACCCTGTATATAAGACCCCGATCAACGCTCTTTTGCTCATAGGTGTTCTTACCATCGGCTCAATCTTCTTTGGCCGCAAGATGCTGGTCTGGGTGGTTGACGCAGGCAACTTCGGATGCGTTCTCGCTTACTGCATGGTCGCGGTCTCCTTCCTGATCCTGCGTAAAAAAGAGCCTGACGCAGAGAGACCTTACAGTGTCCCGCACTATAAGTTCGTAGGCGTGGTCGCGGTACTGCTCTCGGCCTTCATGCTGGTAATGTACCTGATCCCTGGTTCTGCCGCGGCTCTTGTCTGGCAGGAATGGCTGATGGTGCTCGGCTGGACCATCCTGGGCGTGGTGTTTGCTGTAGCGTGCAGGCTCAAATACCGTGAGCGCTTCGGATCGCTGGTTGAGGTTATCTCCGACGCCGACGCCGCTACTCTGCAGGCCTCTGATGATGAACTGGACGCTGCTGTCAGCAACGCTGTTGATTCGGCTATCCGTCAGGCTATGGACGAGAGAGCCGACAGGGCAAAGAGGCCTTCCATCGCGTTCAATTTCTTCCTTCCGGTCAATGTGGTGTTTGGCTGTGGCAAGGTAGCTGAAATCGGTACTCTCTGCGCTCTTTATGGTCATAAGGCCCTGCTGGTAACCGGGCGTCACAGCGCCAAAGCCTCGGGACTGCTTGACAGGGTAACCGCTTATCTCAAGTCAGCGGGTATTGAGAGCGTGGTCTATGACAAGGCCGAGCCTAATCCGCTTACCACAACCGCCGAGGACGGCGCCAAATTCGCCCGTGACAACAGCTGTGACATGGTGGTGGCCCTGGGCGGCGGAAGCATCATGGACGCTGCCAAGGGTATCGCCTTCATGGCGGTAAACGATGGCGACATCAATGACTATATCTTCGCGAGAAAGAGCAGTGACAAGGCCATGCCGCTTATCTGCGTGCCGACTACCTGCGGTACCGGATCTGAGGGCAACAAGTTTGCCGTTCTGACCAACCCTGAGACCGGCGACAAGAAGTCACTGCGCTGCGACTCGATTATTCCTAAGGTTTCAATAGTTGATCCTGAGCTGGTAATGAACCTGCCGGTCAATACCCTCGCCTCAGTTGGCTTTGACGCTCTCTGCCACTGTGTTGAGGCGTATACAGCGAGAAACGCCCAGCCGTTTACTGACGCGCTCTCGCTTTACGCCATCAGGCTTATCAATGAGAGCCTGCCTTATCTGTGCGCGGGCAAGTCAGGAGCTGAGGCAGCTGGCAGGAAGTACGATGGCAGGGCTGATACCTCCTACTGGGAGAAGCTCATGCTCGCCAGCACCATCGGTGGAATGGTCATTGGTATTGCCGGTGTCACGCTTGCTCACGCTCTTGAGCATCCTGCCAGCGGTCTTAAGAACATTACCCATGGCAAGGGGCTTGCAGCTCTGGCCTGCGCGGTCATCGACGCTACCGCGGACTCTGATCGTGACAAGTTCGGCAGAGTGTCGAGGATCTTAGGAGGCTTCTCCGCGGATGACTGCTCACTTAGGGTAAAGGTTCTGCTCAAATCCATAGGGCTTGATATCAAACTCTCTGACCTCGGACTTGAGGAAAAGGACATCCCGTGGATGGTTGAGAACTGCCAGAAGGTCTCAGCCGCGAACCTCAGGAACACTCCTTGTGAGGTAACAAGTGAGATGCTCACTGAGATTTATACCAAGAGCATGTAAGTAATTACCTGTTGATTTCAAGACGGTACCCTTGCGGCGCCGTCTTTTTTTGTCTCTAAAGATCAAAATGGTGCCATGAGTAAATCCGCTAAGAAAGATGGCATAAAGAAGAGGGTAAGGATCGCAGAAAACATCCTGAACTCAGAGGCAGCGACGACGGCTTTATTTAGCGTGGAGAGCAGCTTGCCGAGTCTCAAAACGTTTCACAATGAAATGAGCCGTTTTTGCAAATGAGATGTCAGTTTCGGACATAAATTCAAAATAAGAAACTTTTACTTTATGCTATCGTAAGTTTTCTCAATTAAAACGCAGGCGGTATGTAGCAATGGGTCCAATATTTAAGTTTCTTGAAACTAATTTCTATCAAGGGTACTCAATCACAAACGTGGAGGTTAAAAGCAAAGATAAAAGCAAAATGCTTTTTTTCTACCTCAATCCTAAATCAGAACCGATCTGTCCCAATTGCGGAGGCGGTCATGTTAGCGTGGACTCTGTAAAAGAGAAAAGTATCCGTGACTCTGACTTTCTTGGCAGTCATGTAACTCTTGTGATCAAAAGCAGAGTAATTCACTGCGAGGATTGTGACGCCAGCGCTGATGAGAGGATAGATTTCATGTCGGAGCATGCCGCTGTAACAAAAAGGCTCGAGCAGGAGGTTATGGATTTGCTTAAAAGGAAGAACGGGACTGTCGAAATCGTCGCCAAACGCATCGGTCTTGATTTGGATCTTTGCAGGCAGATCCAAGAAAGCTGTCTGCCCAAAGCCGCTGAAAAATAATCCAGCGCGTTCTTAACCATCCGATTGGAGGAATACTTTACCAGAGCGCATAGAGGCTCTGAAAATAAAAATCCCGGGGTTATACCCGGGATCTTCAAAATGGTTTAGTCAGAGCTTACTTCAGCTTCAAAATCGAAAGGCGGTTGAAGAGCTCCTTTAAGATCTTCTTTGAATTGTCGACCTCGCTGTCGCACATCTGGGCGCTCTCGGTGAGTTCCTTGATTGAGGACTTGATTGACTGCATGTTACTTGAGATCTCAGATGTCGCGGTGGTCTGTTCCTCTGCGGCGGTAGCGACCTGAGTTATCTGACCGTTCACATCGTCAACCTGAGTTATGACATTTTTAAGTGATGTCTTTACTTCACCTGATTTGCCGGCGATCTGATCCATGTTCTCAAGCGAGGCCGCCATTGAGTCATTAGCCTCTTTCGCGTCCTGCTGCATAACCGTGACCATCTTGGTGATCTCCTGAGTGGACTTTGAGGTTCTTGATGCAAGCGTTCTGACCTCGTCGGCTACCACCGCAAAGCCTTTTCCGGCCTCGCCGGCGCGGGCGGCCTCAATGGCGGCGTTGAGCGCCAGCAGGTTGGTCTGGTTTGCGATATCCTCAATGGTCTCTACAATTGAGGAGACCTTGCTGGCCTGCTCGGCAAGCTTGGCGACTGATTCAGCGTCATCCTTGGATTTGCTTGCCTGCTTCTGAATAGTGTCGATGACTCCTTCAATTGAGTTAATGACAGAAAGTGTGGTCTTGCTTGACTCTGAGGCGTCATCAGCGGCGGCAGAGCAGTTTTTGGCGATATCGTTGGTGGTAGATACCATCTCGTCAGAGGCAGCGGCAATAGTCATGGCGCGGCTTTCAGACTCTTTTGATTTGTCACTTACGCGCTCAGCCATCTCATGTATGGTCGCGATTGAGCTTTCAATCTTGTTGGAGCTGTCGATGACCTTCGAGAAGATCCCCAGCAGATCCTCGCGCATTTTCTCAATCCCGCGCTGCAGCTTTCCAAACTCGTTCTTTGAAGTGATCTTCACCGGTATGGAGAGATCACCTGTGCCAAAACGATCTACTGACTTCGTAATTGCTTCAACAATTTTCTTAATAAGCCCGGCGTAATAGTAGGCGACTACTAACGAGATTACCACCGCTATAAAAGCAAATATGAACAGGACCATAATGTCACTGCTGGCGTTAAGGCTTTTTACCCGGTTAGTAGCCTGAGTTATCAGATCATGATTAGCGCTTTCAATACCGCCTTTTACATCATCGAAGGTGTCTGAAAGGGTATTTGAGTAATAGTCGACCGCCTTGTCTTTATCTCCGGACGCGACGATTTCGGTGAATTCATGGAGCTGGCTTGCGTATTTATCAGCGTTATTCTTGATGGTAACAGTTTTGTCGCCAACTGATTTTATGTCATCAATACCTTTTATCGCGTTATCAAAGGCGCTTGCTGCCTCGTTTAAGGTTGCCCCGCCTTCTCCTTTATAGGTTGACGGATCGTTTTGCAGATCAAAGGTGGCGTCATCGCACTGCTTTAACGCCTGACTCAGAGCGTCAGTTTTTTGAATCTCAACGCTAAGCAAGTTTCTGGTTTGACCTATCACATCTCCAATATCAAAGAATTTGTGTATGGCGATACCTGAGATTAGAAGGATAAAAGCGATGATTATCCCGAACGCGGCAAGAAGCTGAGTCTTTATAGAATGTGTCTGTGATGATGGCTTTTGCATAGATGAGTAGTCCCCATTTTTGACGCTTGAAATTCTCAAAACTTAGTTCGAGTAGTTAAGGTCTTATTTTTATTCTGTGTCCAGAATTTTATAACGTTTTTTGGAAAAAAAATAAAAATCCAGTGGATTCGCTACGGGATTTTCACCAGAATTTTGCAGTTATAGTCCAACACCAATTTTAGTCTCCCGTCAGTTCAAGTTCTATCTCATCAGCATAAGTGATCAGAACGTGCTCTTGTACCTTAATAACGTAATGGCCAAAAAACTTCATGAAGGCTGGCTGTATGACGAGGTTACAGGCAGAAACAGACGCTTTTACGTAGCGCTCGGGATCAAGCCGCCGGTATCCGAAAAGGACAATACTGAAGGATTTGACGGGAATGACGAGACGGAAGAGTCCATGTACAAGACCGACAAGGAACTTATGCCGACCATCTGAAACTAAGAAGGGGCACAGGTAAAACCTGCGCCCCTTCATTTCAGCCCTATCTTTGCAGTCTTGCCAGTGGTTTAAGAAAACTGCAAAACCTGGGTTTTTATTGGAGTTTTAATATTCCAAGGCGGTCGAAGAGCTCTTTTAAGATCACCTTTGAATTGTCTACCTCGTTATCGCACATCTGGGCGCTCTCGGTAAGATCTTTTATCGAGGACTTAATGGTCTGCATGTTATTTGAGACCTCAGAGGTGGCGGTAGTCTGTTCCTCGGCTGCGGTCGCAACCTGAGTTATCTGGCTGTTAACACTGTCAACCTGAGTTATGACATTCTTAAGGGTACCCTGCAGCGCGCTTGATTTCTTGGCAATCTCATCCATATTCTCAAGTGAGGCGGCCATGGAGTCATTGGCTTCCTTGGCGTCCTGCTGCATCGCCGCGACCATTTTGGTGATTTCCTGGGTGGATTTTGAAGTCCTTGACGCTAAGGTTCTGACCTCGTCGGCTACCACGGCAAAGCCTTTTCCGGCCTCGCCGGCGCGGGCGGCCTCAATCGCGGCGTTTAACGCCAGCAGGTTAGTCTGGTTCGCTATATCCTCAATAGTCTCGACAATTGAAGAAACTTTGCTTGCCTGATCAGCAAGTCTGGCTACTGCATCCGCATCTTCTTTTGATTTGTCAGCCTGTTTCTGAATTGTTTTTATTGCGTCTTCAATCGAGTTTATGACCTCAAGAGTGGTCTTGCTTGACTCTGAGGCGTCATCGGCGGCGGTAGCGCAGTTCTTGGCGATGTCATTGGTAGTTGAAACCATCTCATCTGAGGCTGTGGCGATGGTCAGGGTGCGGCTCTCAGAGTCTTTAGATCTGTCATTAACGCGGGTAGCCATTTCGTGAATAGTTTCAATTGAGCTCTCGATCTTGTTTGAGGTATCCAAAACCTGGGAGAAGATTTCAACCAGATCCACGCGCATTCTTTCAATACTGCGCTGGAGCTGGCCAAATTCAGTCTTTGAAGTGACTTTTACCTGCACTGACAGATCGCCTGAGCCAAAACGCTGGATTGAATCAGTGATCAGGCTGACTATCTTTTTAAGCCTGCCGGCATAATAAAACGAAAGAATAACCGAAATAACTACGGCGATCAGGGTGAAGATTGTCAGAAGCACTATGTCGTAATTGGCGTTAAGGCTGTTTATGGTGCTTGACGCGTTATTGGTAAGCTGGTGACTTACGTTTGACAGATTTCTTTTGATGTCGTCATAGGTAGCTGAAAGCGTATTTGAATAATACTCAGTTGTTTTTGCCTGATCACCTGTTTCAACATACGCTATGAAATCCTTTAGCTGACTGTTGTATTTATCTACACCGGACTTTATGACGGCAACTTTATCCGAGGCTGACTTAATATCACCAAGACCCTTCATCGCCATCTCGAGCGCGCTTACAGCGCTATTAAGCTTTTCCGCGCCTTCGCCTTTGTAGAGCGAAGGATCACGCTGAAGCTCAAACACAACATCATCACAGTTTTTGAGTGATTGATCGATCGCGTCAAATCTTCTGACCTCAACGTTCAGAATCTGTCTGGTCTGGGCTATGACATCCCCTATGTCAAAGAATTTATTAATGGAGATCCCGTAGATTATTAGGATAAACGCAATGACTATGCTGAAGACTACAAGAAGCTGAGTCTTGACAGAGTATGCATGGGTGGATGACTTTTGCATAGAATAAGTCCTGCCTTAGTTAAGCCATTGGAAATTCCAAATCTCAGTTCAAGATTCAGTCATTCCATTTATTGTTGTTCTTATACAGCTTGCAAGACGGGGGCATGGCTGAAGATGTGATCTTCAATCTGCTGTCCCGTATGCGCAGCCAAAGTAATGGGGTTATGGAGGAGCGGCTTCTTATTTATGCCGTCTGTCCGATTTCAGCGTCTGCCAAAAAAGCGCCCCATATTCTTCTTATCGTATGAAAACAGGATACGCTTTAATCATTATTTTAAGATGCTAAACCCATTGATTATTATAGATAACAAAGATGTGTAATATCTTGAATGTTTGATTTTTTTTGATCGGCTTCACTAGAGAAAAGGGCTTTGTCTAAAGGGCTGTACAAAAAAGCGCCAGAGGGGCGATTATGAGTGATGGCAGGGCGTTTATGATCCTCAGTTTTGTGAGATTGAGCATGTTAAAACCAATGGCTATGATAAGTACCGCCCCTGTCTGTGAGATCAGGTCAAGAAGATCCTTTGTCATAAAAGGCGCGATCTGTTTTGAGAAAAGCACAATCAGACCCTGAAAGATCAGGGTAAATACCGCTGACCCTAAAACTCCGGCGCCCATGGACGCGGCGAGCATGATCCCCGAGACAAAATCAAGCAGTGATTTGGTGTAGAGCATGGTGTAATCAGAGACAAGACCTGCCTGAAGCGAGCCCACTATCACCATGGCTCCGACATTCATGATAAGGCAGGAGGTTATGAAAGCTGAGGTAAAAGCCGCGGCGCCGCCTTCTTTTCCGGTAAAGCGCCGGGTGAGCTTTTCAGTATAACTGTTGGTTCTGTCCTCAAGTTTCAGCATTTCGCCAATAGCGGTGCCGACGCAGACAGAAATAATTACAAGCAGAATGTTCTTGCTTTCAAGGGCGTACTGAAAGCCTATCACCAGGGTACAGATACCAAGCATCCTTAAAACCGCGTCTGAGGTCGTAAGGCTTATGAGTCGGCGAAATAAAAGTCCTACTATGACTGCCGCAACAATGGCGAGGGCGTTTACCAGTACCGCGAACATATTCAACCTCAAAAACGTGGCGCTATAAACAAAAAAAGACGCCCAAAGCGTCCTTTATCGTCCCAAAAATGGTGCCCGGGGTCGGGGTCGAACCGACATGGATTGTTAGGATCCGAGGGATTTTAAGTCCCTTGCGTCTACCAATTTCGCCACCTGGGCTAATCTGGAGGCGTGTTCCGGAGTCGAACCGGACTATACGAATTTGCAATCCGCTGTATAACCGCTTTACTAACACGCCGTATGAGGAACCTGATGGAGCGGGAAACGGAGCTCGAATCCGCGACCCTAACCATGGCAAGGTTATGCTCTACCAACTGAGCTATTCCCGCGTCAATCAAGTGATGCTCATTATAAGAATTTGCTAAAACGTGTCAAGGAAATTTAAAGTAAAGTTGACGAATAAAAATAAAATCATTAAAAAACAATATGTTGATAAGAAGAGTATTTTGCCTTGCATTTGAGCGCGAAGCCAAAGAATGTAAAATCAGCTCAGATAAATGATGGAGAGAACAATGCCTGAGGAAAATGATCTCAATAATCAGGCCATGAGCGTAAGCGAGTTTGTCAGGATCACGGACAAATGCCTGAAAGAGCTTGGTGTTGCCAAAGTCGCAGGAGAGATCTCTGAGCTTAAGGCATACCGTCATCTGTACTTTACGCTCAAGGATGAAGAATCCTCGGTCGACTGCCTGATGTGGAACGGGGTTATGTCCAAGCTCCCGTTTACTCCGGAAGTTGGTATGCAGGTGGTCGTCTCTGGTCAGAGCTCTCTCTATCAGAAAAACGGCTCATTCAAACTTATTGTCTCGCGCATGGAGCAGGCCGGACGCGGCCTTATTATGGAGCGTCTTGCCAGGCTCAAGGAAAAGCTACAAAGAGAAGGGGTATTTGATCTATGCAACCGTGAGCTGCCACCGTTTCCACGCCGGGTCGGTGTCATAACCTCAAAGGACGGCGAGGCTATTCACGACATCATTACTACAGCACAGACACGTTTCCCCGGACTTGAGATCAGAATTTATCCGGCCAAAGTGCAGGGCAGTGAGGCTCCCGCGTCACTTGTAGAAGCGCTGGATCTTGCCTATGAGGAGAATGTATGCGATGTGCTAATCATAGGTCGTGGCGGCGGCTCATTTGATGATCTTTTGTGTTTTTCTGATGAGGCGGTGGCGCGCAAGGTCGCGAGCTCTCCAATTCCGATTATTTCAGCCGTAGGACATGAGCCTGATGTGGCGCTTACGGATTTTGCCGCGGATGTACGCGCCGCTACCCCGACCAGAGCAGCAGAGCTGGTTACCCCGGTTACCCGTGATGATCTTATGGATGTTATCGCCGGGTGCATGCAGAGACTTGATAACGCCGAGGATCGGATTTTGGATTCAACCTCAATCAGGTTTGATTCACTGCGCGCAAGACTTGAGAGCGGCGGTCCCTCAGGCATGACCCAGAGACTTGAGGAACGCTTAGGCGCCCTGATCTCAAGACTTGAGTTGTCACAAAGCGGGATCCTGTCAGCGCAATCCCATAAACTGGCTTTATTAAGAGCAAGACTGGGTGAACTTGACCCTCAGCGCAGGCTTCTAGAAACCTCAGCTCGTTTAAAGGAGCTTACCGCTCGCGCCCAAGAGGTCTGCGATAGATCGCTTTTGGACGCAAAAGAGAGAATTTACGCGGCAAGCCATGCCCTTATGACAGGCAGAGCCTCTGAAATCCTGCCTGAGACCCGCTCAAAAGTGATGTCGGCAATCGGCAGGCTGGACGCTCTAAGCCCGCTTAAGGTTTTGACCCGCGGTTACAGCGTAACTCTTGACGCTCACGGCAAAGCCGTTTCCAGAGCTGGGGTCAGCCCCGGGGATGAGCTTACGACTATGGTCGCAGACGGAACCATAATTTCGAAGGTTGAGCGCACGCTTGATAAGACAGCTGACCCATTTGTGAATAAAAACAGCTGATGTCTTAACAATCTAATAGCGGCGCGACTGGTGATGTAGTTTTCAGGCGCCGCGATATTAAGACTCAGACAAAACAGTTATAAACGAGACTTAATTTAGTTTTTCAGGATCTCAGAGAGCACATCATTGCTTATATAAACGCATCCATCCTCAGGGGCGGCCTCAAACACCCCCTGATCGAGATTGTCAAAGCACCAGTCATTGATCTCCTCGATGGCGGCGTCTCCTGACATAAACCCATGAGATCTGCAAAGCCCTTCAAATTCTTTTGAATCAATGGCATCAGAGCTTTGAGCCGCAACGCTTTTTAAAAGCTCAAGCGCCTGAGAGCCGGGAGAAGGACTATCAGCTCCCATAGCAGCGCTTTTATCATCTGTAATGAGTTCAGCGGTTTTCTCAGGCTCACTATTCTTAATATTTTGAGACTGAATCTTGATTTGAAAAGCCGCCTCCTTTTGATCTTCTTCCTCTTTTATTTTTGTAATGACCCTTTCAACCTCACGGGTTTCGCTGACATGTTTTTTGATCAGATCCTTGTCAAGATTGTCAAATACTGACGTTGCACGGCTTTGGGATCTCTCGTTGCCCTGATTTATTACCTCTCTTATTCCCAGGTTTTTAAACAGATCATCAAAGCGGGAGCGCTCATAATTGGCGAACACCGAATGGGCAAGCTCAATTGAGACCAGCTTTTTAAGACAGCGCTGCATAAAACCGTTCAATTCAGAACCCATGCGGTTAAAGACCATGGCTTTAATCTGGGTTGGGGTTCTCGGGGTCAGTTTCTGACAGTGGGACTCAATCTGTTCAAATGCATGAGATATTGCGCTGATATCCTCCTCAGGGGGCTCTAACAACTGGATCAGCGCGTTGGCGCGGCGTGAGGCCGGGGCGATAGTCATAAACAAATACACCGCGCATTGTGCCGCTATAAAACGCTCATGCAATTTGCGATCTTCCAGAAATTTTTTGCCGGGCATGAAGAAGGAGCGGAAGGACAGCTGTCTTAGTATTTCATGCGGCAATGATGGATCAGGAACCTCGATGATCCCGGTTTTCTCCAGAAGATCGGGTAATACGTCACGAGCCCCGCGCAGGATCCCGCCAAGTCTTGGCGTGTCACTGCTCAGATCGAGCTCTGAAAGGGCGAGTCTCAGACTCTTGAGCTCATTCTTATCAAGAGAGCCGCATAAAGCTTTAGCTACGATGTCAGGATAAGACGCCGGAGTATTTATAAGGTATGCAAGGACATTTTTTCTCTCGCGCAGATGCTTTGCGATCTCTGAGGCTGCTTTATCAGAAACCCTGAAATATAAGTCTGATAAGGCGTTGAATGAACGTCTGCTTACTATATTTTCAAATATAAATGACGCCAGAGGAACGCGTAAAAGCCGCATCATAGGACCCGGCAGAATGCCGTAGTCGCGCCGGCGTTCCGGGGCGTCTTCAATCCTGCAGCCGCCATCAAAATATCCGTGCTCCTCAAACAACGACAAACAGTAGCTGAAAAACTCCGGTCTTAGCGGAGCTGAGCCAAGCAGGCCATTTAAAGGTTTATGCTGTTTTAGAATTTCACAAAGGCCAGCCAGCATATATGGCAACTTTAGCTGAGCCTTGATATCAGGATCCCTCCAGTACGCGGACGTCGCTTTCTGGGTATAGATGTTAAGCACCCCGGGGCACAGGAAAAGTCCGCGCAGCATGGTAGGGTCAGCGCAATCCTCCTGAATTTTCCGCGGGTTGACTATAGTGCGGTATAAAGCGTAGATGATCGCGAGCTCAGGGCGTTGTATCTGATCGCGGGATTTGAGCGAGAGCTCATATTCTCTGCGTATGGAGTTTTCAATTTCATTTAACCCGACGTACCTGAAAGCGGATTTGCCGGCAAGCAGCGGAGCCGCGATAAGCGCAAAAAAATAGATCAAAGCTGAGATCTCGCGCAGAGTGTTCCACTCCTCAGGAGAAGAGGGAACATCACCTCTGAGGTACTCCGTAAGACCGTGTCCGCGTTTGTCAGATTGCGCGAATGACAAAGGATTCTGCCCATCCGGGATGATGCCATACGAGAGCAGATCATTTTCAATAGTCTCACCGCGGATCATGAAGCGATCATCTCTTACGCTTCCTGGTACACGCTCTATCCACATTTTGTCAGGAAGCGGCATACCCTGCATGATCCTGGCGTGGTTATATTCAAGATTAGAGCGCAACCTTTCTGAAACATCAGGAATGTTAAATCTCAGCTTTGACAAAAAACTTTTTCTGTCCCTGCCCTCTGGAGTGTCAGTGCCAAAATATGTCACCGAGCGGCTGTACGGATCGGTTCTGAAAGCGCGCGTCTCGGTCTGCGCGATGGTTGAAAAGCCATAATGGTTGCTTACCGGCGCGACCGCCTGCGGAATATCTGAAACTCCGGCGCGCTCGCGGTTGAATTTCATGGTAGCCTCACGTTCATGCTCAGAAGGATCTGAGGCGGACGCGGCATGAAGCTCAAAGTTTAATCTGGCGCACGCGGCTCGCAGTTCGATTACACGCGGATAAAGCGGATCAGGCAATTGCGGATACGATGCTGCGGCAAGCACGTTCGCCAGGTACTCGTCAATCTTGGGGTCAAGCTTTGGTCCTAGCGGTGGATAAAGAGTTTTGGGTCTTTTATAGTCACAGTGCTTTACACCAACCTGTGAGGCGTAAGAAAGGCATACCCTCAGGTAGTTCTCTCCCTCAAGCGGGAGTTCCATCTGATCGAGCAGACGGTTTAAAACATCAATTTGTGAGGCTCCGAGCATTCCTCCGCGCACGGCGCACAGATTTTCAAAGACCCTGAGCATTACGTTGTAATTACCCATCTTAAGGGTTGTACGGGTTATCGCTGTAAAATCAGCCTTTGTAGGAGCCCTGCCACTTTTTGAAATTCTCGCGACCGCCGAGATGTCCTCGTCATTGGTAAATACCGGCTTTGGAGTTAAAAAGAGCAGATCTTCAAAAGCTACATCAGCAGGGTTGCCACAGGGGGCAAAAACTATTCCTGCTTTAAGAATGTAAGAGCGGAGAGACGCAAGTTCAATTAACGGGTCAGACAGGTAATCCTCTTTTTTAGTGTCAATACCCAGGCGTTTTATTACCTCGCTTACGCTCAAAGGAAGCATACGGCGTGATGAACACTCTGATGAAAGCTCTCTTAAGGCATGGGTCCTTGGCTCTGGCAGATTGTTCATGCGCTTTAAAAAATAAGCCGCGTCTTTCCTTCCTTCCATTAAGTGATCCTCCATCTGCTTATTTTAAGGCACCATGTCTGTAATTTTGTGAAAAAACATAACAAGAGGGCGCCCCTGTGGGCGCCCTCTGCAAGATATCCGCTGATTATCAGTGCATCGCGAAACTTATCATGAAGATGATAGTTACGATCCACATAACAGGTGAGATCTCTTTAACGCGGCCTGAGAAGATCTTAAGCAGGCAGTATGAGGTGAAGCCGAAACCAAAGCCGTTGGCAATAGAGTAGCTCATAGGCATCATGATGATTGTGAGGAAAGCCGGGATGGAGTCGGTATGGTCCTTGAAGTTAACTCCGGTCACGTTCTTCATCATCATAGCGCCAACGATGATAAGGGCAGGGGCTGTGGCAAAGCCCGGGATAAGTCCGCACAGCGGCGCGAAAATGAAGGCAAGCAGGAAGCAGATGCCTACGGTCACCGCGGTAAGACCGGTTTTGCCACCGGCGTTTACGCCAGCTGTCGACTCAACGTATGAGGTCACGGTGCAGGTACCCATTATGGCCGAAACCATGGTGCCAACCGAATCGGTCATAAGAGCGCGGTCGATGTTCTCAATCTTGCCATCCTTGTCCATGAGACCGGCAGCTTTGGTAACGCCAATCAGAGTGCCGATGTTGTCAAATAGCTCAACTACGGTGAAGGTGAAGATTATCGAGATAAGTCCGTAATGGATGGCGCCTACCAGATCAAGCTGCAGAAAGGTCTCGCCCATGCCGGGGAAATCAAGACTTACGATATCAGAGATCCCTTTGGGCGCCGGAGCGACGCCAATTATCATTCCGAGAATTCCTGTGACCAGGATCCCAACGAGCATCGCGGCCTTAAAACGCAGCGTAAGCAGAATAGCGATTATCACTATGCCAAGGCAGGCAAGCGCGACTTTAGGATCGGTAAGATGACCTAAGGTTATCTTGGTGGCGTCACTGGCGACGATTATTCCTGAGGTCTGAAGTCCCACGAAGGCGATGAACATACCGATACCGACAACAACCGCTGATTTTAAGCTCATCGGAACCGAGTCAATGATCAGCTGGCGCAGCTTGGTGACTGTCAGCAGGAAGAACACAATGCCTGAAACAAAAACGGCGCCAAGGGCGGTCTGCCAGGGCAGTCCCAGAGTGCCGCAGACATAGAACGCGAAAAAAGCGTTAAGTCCCATACCCGGTGCAAGGGCTACCGGGAAGTTGGCGTAAAGTCCCATGGCCAGTGTGCATAAGCCAGCTGACCAGATGGTAGCGGCGACAGCCGCTTCACGCGGGATCCCGGCGTTAGCCAGAATGCTCGGATTTACAAAAAGAATGTAGGCCATGGCCACAAAGGTGGTCAGACCAGCGACGATCTCGGTGCGCACGGTCGTGTGTTTTGCCGAGAGTTTAAAGAGTTTTTCAAGTATTCCCGATTGCGCGGTGTCAGTTGCTGTCATGTGTACCTCGATATAGGACGGAAACCACTTGCTAATTATAATGGCATGACAGCTTTAAAACGATGTTTAATAGAATGTTTGGCGTTACGCACCAAAAAACGTTAGGAGGGCACAATTTTAAGGAAGGAGTTAATCATTGTCCCTTTCAGATCATCATTACACCGGTTATCCGCGAAAACTCTTATCTGATAGATAATTTTTTTATAACAAATAGAAGGGAGTAAATGTAGAGCCAAATTGCGCTTATAACAATGAGCTTTCTGATATAGATCACAAATTTAAAATAAGTTTATGTAACATTGTTTCAGAAATTATGTTTTGATGATTTATATGGAAATTCTTTTCTTGTGTGCAAGATTTTCAAAAACTAGAATGTAAGTAAAGAAAGGGTCTATTTCTGTAAATTCTTTACATTCTGGAGCATATAGATGAACAGGCGTTTTGTATTAGCGTTTGGTCTTGCGGTAGCGGTACTTTCCATAACAGGCTGTAATAAAACCCAGAGCGAAATCTCGCTTAACAATTACAACTGCCTTGCCGCGGCGCGCAGCAGTGCTCCGGTCAGCGCGAATCTTGAGTCATTTGTAAAACAGTGCCGTCAGGCAAAGCTCGGACCATTCTCCGGAATTTACGCGGATCTCGCAGCCTCCGAACGTGTATGTGTAAAAGGCGGCAGATGCGATGTATCCCACGAGCTTTCACAGCGCGGTTATATCGCCCGCTGGAAATCGGCAAGCGCGGATTAACCTTTTTATCGAGATGCGGCGTAAACCCCCTAGCTATGGGGATATAAGCCGCGTCCGGCGAATTTGCGTAAGCAATTGAAGCCGGATCACTTCCTGAAGTTTTGCTTGTAT
The DNA here is from genome assembly GCA_004557545.1 of Succinatimonas hippei. GTDB lineage: Bacteria > Pseudomonadota > Gammaproteobacteria > Enterobacterales > Succinivibrionaceae > Succinivibrio > Succinivibrio hippei_A. The sequence goes on along the minus strand of SFGV01000015.1, from coordinate 4,099 downwards.
TAGATAGTTGAAGCTGTATATAAAAATCCTGAAGCACGCTTTGGAAGAAAAGCCCAAAGTAGCATAAAATCATTCAGTACCGTGGGACGCACGGGAATTCACGCTTGGGGAAATCGTGTAAGACGCCAATTCTTCGGAGGCGGTGCAGTGGTTGTCGAACCAAGAATCCCATGCCTTTAGACAGGCATGGGGAGTGTCGAACCTCTTCCTCCCAAAAAAAGGCTCCATAACATTTAGTACATGGAGCCTTTTCTTTACTTTCTTACAATGTGCTTTTTTAGTGTCTTACCGCCGGGTTGTCCGGGCGCATTATGTAACGGTTGGTAAAAGCGACCACTATTCCTATTACGGCTATTCCAAAGAACGCGGCGGCAATGGAGATGTTTTTGGCAACGAATCCAATGATGACTGGTCCTAGCAGAAGACCTGAGTAGCCCAGAGCGTTTACTACAGTAATTATTTTGTGTACCGGCATGCCTTTAACGGTTCCGGCAAAAGAAACCATCTGTGGTACGACATTGGCAGCGCCAAGTCCGACTATGGCAAAACCCAGAGCCGCGAAGAATACATGCGGGATCAGAGTTACGAAAAAGCCAATGGATACCAAGAGACCGCCTATGAAAACGGTACGTCTGCGCCCAGCTCTTAGGACTATTCTGTTACCCAGAAAACGCATACCCGTCATGGTGCAGGCAAAAGCCGTATAAATGAATCCTGCGTACTCAAGGCTCATTCCGCGTTCCTGATGAGCAAATACGGCAGACCATGAGAGCACGGCTCCTTCTGATGAGTACATGAAAAAGCATAAGAAACCTATAACTATCACTGTTCCGGGGATCTTGCGCGAGGGCTTTTGACTTTGTTCGGTTACAACCTCGCTCTGAGGGGCGTTATCGTATTTTTTAACATCAGAGATTAAAGCGCGGCATCCGAACATGACCGTTGCTATACCCACAAGAGTGATTACTATAGCGCTTGGGACTATCCCAAAGCCAACGGAGAGCATCATACTTACAAGAGCAGCGCCTACAATGGTTCCGAGAGAATATCCGCCATGGAAGCCTGACATCAGGGGGCGTTTGTAAATTCCCTCCAGGATCACCGCGTTGACGTTTGAGCTTACGTCAATACATACTGTCGCTATACCAAAACAGAAGAGCAGGACAGCCGTCAGCGCCAGGTTAGGGCTTAAAGTTATCGCCAGAAGCGAGAGCGAAATGGCAATTCCAAAAATCATGGTCTCAAGTTTTGAGCCAAGCCGCGCTACCGAGTATCCGGCAAGTGGAAGTGTCAGCAGTCCGCCAAGTCCTGAGGCGAGAAGCAAAAATCCCAGCTGGCTTTCATCGAGATCAAAACGATCCTTTATATAAGGGACCATAGGGGCCCAGGCAGCTTCCAGCACTCCCAGGATCATGAATGAATTTCGATTGGAAGCTAGCATCGCGGCCTTTTTCATTTCTGCCATATTTATCTCTCCAGTTAAGCAGGGATGGCCCAAAAAGAGCCGGGGGCATCTTAACATGTCAGAGGTTAAAAGAGTTGATAACCGGTTTCTGGTTTTGTCATAAAAGTATATAAAAGCGTCATAACTTATATGGATGAATCCGTTTTCTTTGCCGCCGGACTCAACTGTTATGAATTACAAAAGTACATTATTGTTCACTTTTTGGTGATGAATCCATTGTGGTAACAACCTTTCCACAATACCGTGTTATCTATTTTTTTAGCCTGTAAACGGTTACTTTGTAGCGGATTTTTTTAATCCCGTTATAATCCGAAAAGCTTCAATCATTTTGCCGGTTGTGGAAACGGGGTTATTCCCGTGTGGGGCCGCCCGGCATTTGGGAAGCTCAGGCAGCAGACATGCGCATGAGCAGGGCTATGATTGGATTGCAGCCTTTCCTAGCTCATGAGACGGTTATCCAGCATCCGTTTCTTCGCTTCATGCGTAGCGTCATGACATACGTCATGACGCGGATCTGCCGCTTTCTAAAAAAACGGATACAATTCCGCAAATTACAAAGGAAACTACACTCCATGAAAAGAACTATTGCCTCGTCGCTTGTAGCTTTAGCACTTGGCTCGCTATGCATTCCCGCGCTTTCGCACGCCTCATCCTACGAGGGCGCAAACCTTCCGTTCACCTGGCAGGACGCCACGGTTTATTTTGTCATCACTGACCGTTTCGCCAACGGTGATCCTTCAAACGATCACAGCTACGGGCGTCCGTCAGTCGACGCTGCGGGCACAAAGGCCGGTACTTTCCATGGCGGTGATATCAAAGGACTTACAGAGAAACTCGATTACATAAGATCGCTTGGAGTAAACGCGATCTGGGTCAGCTCACCTGTAGAGCAGGCTCACGGATGGGTAGGCGGCGGTCCTCTGGGCAAGTTCCAGTACTACGCGTATCATGGCTACTATGGTCTTGATTTCACTTCTATAGACGCGAACATGGGTACGGTTGATGAGTTCCGCAATTTTGTAAATGAGGCTCACCGCCGCGGTATCCGCGTAATGATCGACGTAGTTATGAATCATTCAGGCTACAGCACTCTCAAGGATATGTGCGACTTCAAATTCGGCAAGACCAAAGACGGCTGGGATGCCTGCAAGGAATGGAAACCTGACGCTTCCAAAGGCGAGTCTTTCCATGACAAACCTGTAGATGAAAGCGAAGATCCTGCCTGGAACCGCTGGTGGGGTAAGGACTGGATCCTTTTTAACGGTTATGGCGAAAGATGCGGCGCTGATGACGGCCTTGACAAGTGTCTTGCCTATCTTCCTGACTTTAAGAACACCGAGACCAATGGTCCTAAGGTTACGATCCCTATTTTCTTAAAGGAAAAATGGTCCAAGCCTGATCCTAAGCATGACATTCCTGCAGCCATTCCTTATCGCGAAGGTAGCATGAGCGTTGCCCAGTTCCAGGCTCACTGGCTGGCCTCCTGGGTTGAGGAGTTCGGTATTGACGGCTTCCGCTGTGATACTGTCAAATATGTCGCGAATTCAACCTGGAAGCTGCTCAAGGATCTGTCAGTAGAGGCTCTTGACAAGTGGAGAGCCAAAAACAAAGGCAAGGATCCCGCCGCTGACTGGACTGATCCATTCTTTATGACCGGCGAGGTCTGGGGCTTTACCAACGATCCTAATGACGAATCCGGATATGGCAGAAAAGGCGGATTTGATTCGCTAATCGACTTCTACTTCAACTCAGACGGCGTTAATCTAAATAACTGCCTGGTCCCTGACACTGATGAGTGGGAGCGCTACGCGAGAGATTACGGACGCGCCGAGGGTAAGCCCAAGCTTTTAAACCTTACCTATATTTCATCTCACGATACCTCGCTTTGCCGCAAGAACGACATGGCAAAGACCGGTATTCTTTTCGATCTGCTGTCAGGTGACATTCAGATCTACTACGGCGATGAGACCTCAAGGCAAAATGATAAAGGCGGCGGGGTTGATCTTGAGCAGGGCATGCGTTCTGACATGAATTTCCCCGTGGACATCAATGACGCAAGCAAGTGGGCGGCCAATGTCGGAACGCTTTCGACAAGCTTCTCGTCAAACCGCATACTCTCCACCTGGCAGAAGGTAGGTCAGTTCAGACTACGCAACCCTGCCGTAGGCGCTGGCGCTCAGGAGAAGCTTGATGATGGCTCATACTGCAGACACTTCAAGGATCCTTCAAAAGGCATCGACAACAGTGTGGTCATCCACTTTGGTAAGGCCTCAAAGGTTCTTACCGGCAAGTGCTTTGCCGAGGGAACAGTGCTTCAGGACGGCTTTACCGGCAAGACCTACACTGTAAGCAAGGGGGAGGTTCCGGTAAATGTAGAAACAGTAGCGCTTCTTGAGGTCAAGAGATAGCGCTCACTAAATTCATATAACCTCAAAGGCGTCCAAGAGCAGGGCGCCTTTTTTCTTGCAAATCAGATATGTTGGCCAAATCAAAGTATTGAATATGTTGTATACTGTCTAATCATTTTAGCCTAAGCCGCCAGAAGTCCTCGACTTCTTAGGTGGATGAAGGCGGGTATGGCGAATTTACTTAAGTAATCGAGCCATACAATTGCCTGTTGTCTTATTTGGCAGT
>SFGV01000002.1 GCA_004557545.1 Succinatimonas hippei | reverse complement strand
ATCGATGCGGGCCGGGATATCCAGAGTATTGATGGTCTCGATGGATTTGAGCCAGTAAAGATAGGCGCCAAGCGCCGCAGCGGCCAGAAGCAGCAATAACTCGGCGCAGATTTTTATAAGGCGTTTTCTATTCAAAATGAGCCTCTTTGCCACACAGATCAGAAATCTCATCAAAAGTGGCGCATACAAGCGGATTTGAGATCTCTGTCAGTCTGATTGTCTCGCGGTTTAATTCATTATCCTCACAAAGCCTGAGCGCTTTAATCTTATCTGATGGAATCTTATCAATACCGTCAAAAGCGCGCTCTCATACACACATTAAGATACCGACCCGCCGCGACCAAGCCGGATTTTTATGGCCCTGAGATCAAGCTCATAAAAATCAAATCCTGCTTTTTTCACGTTCATAGCGTCAGTATAGGAAACGCCTCGCGTTTTTTCAGGCGCCACCAGGCAATGCCGCATATTTAGCTTCCCCACGTGTTCTTTAGATTTTACAAAAAAATCCGCCCGGGCTTTCCCATACTTTTATACATTCAGACAAATAGGATCTATTCCTGATTTTGGATTTTTCCGGCTGGTATAATCAGAGCTGATCCCCTGAAAAAGGCAGGGGAATACAATTTATTCAGAAAATACCAAATAAAAAACAAATACTTCACGGAGAGACAAATGAGACCTGATCTCATTGAGAGAATTAGCAGGTTTAGCGAGGCCGGGCGCGTCAAAGCCGCCTGGATCCTGCTGGGCGTTTCTTCAATTATTCTGATAGCTCTTTATATTGAGGCAAGAGCGCATTTTTCCACCTTTCCCTACGCGATGGATCTGCTCGCCGCCGTTGTGCTGATCCTTTTTGTGCTGATGCTCAGAACACAGCTTCACTACGCGCTTTATATGAGCAAAGCCATCTCTCAGGACCGGCTTACCGGTACCTTAAACAACGCGGCCTTCATGGCTAGAATGGAAGAGCTGGTTTCAAACCCCGCCAACCGTTGCGCGCTTTTTATAATCGATCTTGACGAGTTCAAATCCATAAACGACACCTACGGTCACCCCGTAGGCGATGGTGTCATAAAGGAAGTCGCAAGGCGCCTGCGCGGAATGATCCGCTCTGGCGATCTCATCGCGAGAATAGGCGGAGACGAGTTCGCCATACTGCTTGTAAATATTTCGGGCTTTCGTTTTACGGAAGGCTTTTTGAGCCGTCTCAACCGCGTGATGAGCGAGCCTCTGGATATAGACAATAAAAAGATAGTGTGCAAGCTCTCCGTAGGACACGCCTCATCCCCGCTTGACGCCATCAGCGCCAAGGCGCTCTATCGCGTTGCCGATGCTGAAATGTACGCAAGAAAGAAAGCTGGCAAGAAGGCGGCGGAGCAGGCCCAGATAAACGCAGGAGCCGAGGTCAAATCAACCCGCGGCTGAAAAAAAAACAACGCGATACCCGTGGCAGCACGGGTACTGTCTTCATAAAAAGACCTCATATATACCCGTTTTCACGTTCAAATCCACCCGAAAAACGAAATTTGAAATTAAGCACTCTCCTTTGAAAACCCAGCGCTCGCCTTGCGCGTGCTAAAATGTCAAATCAGTCACAAATTTCAAGAAAACGGGATTTTGTAAGCATGGACATGGATAAAACCTACCAGCCTGAAAACTTCGAGACTGGCATATACCAGAAATGGGAAAAGGAAGGACTTTTCAAACCCAGCGGCGATACCTCAAAGCCGTCATTCTCCATCGCCCTGCCGCCTCCTAACGTCACAGGATCGCTGCATATGGGACACGCCTTCCAGCAGACGATCATGGATACCCTGATCCGCTACCACCGCATGAAGGGTGACAACACCCTGTGGCAGTGCGGTACCGATCATGCCGGCATCGCAACCCAGATGGTGGTTGAGCGCAAGCTCGCGCGCGAGGAACACCTTACCCGCCATGATCTTGGCCGTGAGAAGTTCATCGAGCGCGTATGGAAGTGGAAGGCCGAGTCGGGCGGAAACATCACCCGCCAGATGAGACGTCTGGGCGACAGCGTTGACTGGTCACGCGAACGCTTTACCATGGACGAGGGTTTGTCCCGCGCCGTGCTCGAGGTCTTTGTAAGACTGTATGACGAAGGTCTCATCTATCGCGGCAAGCGTCTGGTGAACTGGGATCCAAAACTGCGCACCGCCATCTCGGATCTTGAGGTTGAAAACCGCGACATCAAAGGCAGCATGTGGTACATCAAGTACATGTTCGCCGATGGAGTGAAAACCAGCGAGGGCAAGGATTACCTCATGGTCGCCACCACGCGTCCTGAAACCCTGCTTGGCGATACCGCTATAGCGGTTAACCCTTCTGACAAGCGCTTTGCCTCGGTTGTGGGCAGGGAAGTCATCCTGCCGCTGGTCGGTCGCAGGATTAAAGTCATCGCCGACATGCACGCGGACATGACTACCGGTACCGGATGCGTGAAGATCACCCCCGCCCATGACTTCAACGACTACGCGGTAGGCAAGCGCAACAACCTGCCTATGGTAAATATCCTTACTGAGGATGCGCATATCCGCGATGAGGCGGAGATCTTCGGAAGCGATGGTCTGCCGCTTGATAACTACAGCGCCCCTATCCCTGAGAAATACCGCGGTCTTGACCGTTTCGAGGCCCGCGACCGCATGGTTGAGGATCTCAAAGAGCAGGGACTTCTTGATCATATTGAGGATCACGATCTCTCGCAGCCTTTTGGTGACCGCGGCGGCGTCCCCATTGAGCCTATGCTTACCGATCAGTGGTACGTCAAGGCCTCGGTTTTAGGCAAGGACGCCATGGCGGCAGTGCGCGATGGCAGGATCAAATTCGTTCCCAAGCAGTACGAGAACATGTACTTCTCCTGGATGGAAAACCTTCAGGACTGGTGCATCTCGCGCCAGCTCTGGTGGGGACACCGCATTCCGGCATGGTATGACGAGAACGGCAGGGTCTATGTCGCGAGAAATGAGGATGAGGTACGCTCAAAGTACAAACTTGACGCCACAGTGAAACTCACGCGCGATCCTGACGTGCTCGACACCTGGTTCTCATCAGCACTGTGGACCTTCTCCACCTTAGGCTGGCCCGACGACACTCCTGAGCTGCGCGCCTTCCACCCGACCTCCGTGCTGGTCACCGGTTTTGACATCATCTTCTTCTGGGTTGCCCGCATGATCATGATGACCATGCACTTTATCAAGGATAAAGACGGCAACCCCGAGGTGCCCTTTAAGACCGTATACGTCACCGGACTTATACGTGACGAGGAAGGCAAGAAGATGTCAAAGTCCAAGGGCAACGTCATCGACCCTCTGGACATGATAGACGGCATCGACCGTGATGGTCTCATCAGAAAGCGCACCGCCAACATGATGCAGCCGCAGATGGCCGAGAAGATCTCAAAGCGCACCGCCAAACAGTTCCCTGAAGGCATCGCCGCCCATGGCACTGACGCCCTGCGTTTCACCCTCTGCGCCCTTGCCTCAAACGGCCGCGACATCAACTGGGACATGAAACGCCTCGACGGCTACCGCAACTTCTGCAACAAGATCTGGAACGCCTCGCGCTTCGCGCTAATGAATATAGGCGATCAGAAGCTTCAGGCCCCGGCAAAATCAGATCTGTCGCTTGCCGACCGTTTCATACGCTCAAAGCTCAGACAGGCGATCTCCGATGTTACCGAGGCTATAGACTCTTATCGTTTCGACAACCTCGCGACCAGGCTCTACGAGTTCTTCTGGAACGAGTTCTGCGACTGGTACCTTGAGTTCACAAAGGCCATCTTCCGCGGGAATTTCACCAAAGAACAGAAGGCCGCTACCGCCTATACCCTGGTGGATGTGCTTGAGACCTCAATGCGCCTTGCCCATCCGGTCATGCCTTTCATAACCGAGGTCATATGGAAGACCACCGCCCCTATGCTCGGCAGAGCCGGCGAGAATGACACGGTCATGCTCGCCCCTTATCCTGACGGCAAAGGGCTTGATGAGGACAAGGACGCTGAGAACACCGTTGAGTGGCTTAAGGACTTCACTATAAGCGTGCGTAACCTGCGCGCTGAAATGAAGGCCGCTCCTTCAAAGAAACTCACCGTGTACCTGCGCGGCGCCAGTGACGAGGAGATCCGTTACACCACTGAGAACTTCAGCCTGCTTGAAAATCTCGCCGGAATTGAAGAGGTCAAGGTGGTTAAAGCCGGTGATACCCTGCCTCCGTGCTCCTCAAAGCCTTTACGCAAGGCCGAGGTGCTGATCCCCATGAAGGGTCTTGTAGACACCAAATCCGAGATCAAGCGCCTTGAGGAGATGGAAAAGAAGCTTGAGGGCAATATACGCTCAGGCGAGGCCCGTCTTTCAAACGAGGCTTTCGTTTCCAAGGCTCCCGCGAAGATCATCGAAGGCGCGAAAGCCCAGCTTGAGCTGAACCGCGCCCAGCTTGAGAAGGTCAAATCCCAGATAGCCGAGCTCAAAAGCATCTGATGTGAGATAAAGCTCAGACCTTATCAGAAAGCCCGGGTTTGCTTAAGAACCCGGGCTTTTCAATCCTAGAATAACCTTTATACTGGTCAGGGCTGTCCTCGCTTTTAAGGCTTTACGGATGCCGTCCTCGGGGATGGCTTAGGACGGCGTTTGGCGCTCCAGCTTTTTATCTCAATCCTAAATACCCGGGTTTTCGCCTCTGCCCTTTGCGCGTAGATATAGCCTTTCTCACGAAAATCGGGTGAGTACTTGTCAATGAGCGCCTTCAACGCTCTCTGCTTCTCATCATCCTCTGTTACTTCAACAGCAACACCGCGAAGCAGCACGCTTTCATAGGCCTCAGAGAAATGCTTTGGCAGAACCGAGCACTCTCCGGTAACGCTGAAGCATACTCTGGGATCTCTCATCAGGCATTCAATCTTATGTCCGCATAGCGCGCTGTGGATATAAATGGATTTTTTCCCATAATAAACATAGTTTATCTGTACCGCGTAAGGCGCTCCGTCATCCTCAGTCATGCAGAGAGTTCCATACTCACCATTCTCAAGAACTCTCGCCGCGTTTAGTGGATCCATGGCGCGGTCAGAGCGTCTTAAATTGTCATTGAGACATTGAGCATCAATCATCAAAAATCATCCTCCGGCAGACCGGGATCTGAATTCCCGTTATTGTCCCTGCGCTCCCCTGGTCTGGCGTCAGTGTAAAAATGGTCTATATACACGTTATACGAATACCCTGGGATCTTCTCTGATATGGCCCCGGCGAAGTCTTTGCGGAACTTGTCATCATCATGCACGCTGTCATCAACAACTATGTCTATGGTCACAAGGTTGCGGTCAGGATAATGATAAAAAGCGTGCGCGTGCATTGCCCCGGGGTATGAGCGGGCAAAATTCATTACCTGTCTTTCAAGGCCTATTTCCTCATTGGAAGTGCAGCAGGCATATATGCCTATGGTCATGATGATCCCGAACTTCTCATGAATCCTGTCCATGATCCTGCGGCAAAGCCCGTGGATCTGTCTGGCGTTCATGGTGTCATCCACGCCTATATGCAATGAGCCAATCATGGTGCCGCGACCGTATGAGTTCAGAATGATGTCATACACCCCGTGAACTTCCTTAAATGAACAAACCTCATGCGCGATCCTGGCCGTGAGATCATGTGAAATGCTCTTTCCTAACAGATCATCTACCGGATCTTTGAGCATGCCAAGTCCGGCCTTAATAATAATTAAGGAAATCGCCGTACCCAACCAGCCATCAAGGTTTAATCCAAATATGAGCATGGCGAGAGCGGATAAAAGGGTGGTCAAAGTCACCAGCGCGTCAAAGAGCGCGTCCGCGCCGCTTGCCTTAAGCGATCCGCTGTCAAGCAGTCTGCCCTGCCGCCCCACGTAAAGTCCGAGAACCAGCTTAGCCGCTGTTGAAACGATGATCACCCCCAGAGTCAGCGAGGTGTATTCAGGTTCAAGCGGATCAAAAATACGTCTCACCGACTCGGTTGCCGACATCACTCCGGCGCTAAGCACAATAAGCGCTATCACCATATCGGCAAAATACTCGGCCCTGCCATGACCAAACGGGTGCTCGCGGTCAGCGGGCTTTTGCGACAATTTCGCGCCTATGATTGTTATGACCGAGGAGAGCGAGTCGCTAAGGTTATTTACGGCATCCATTACCACCGCGACTGATCCGGCCAGGAAACCTGCAATACCCTTGGCGACGCAAAGCATGACATTAGACGCTATGCCGACAAGGCTCACCTTTATAATGCGAGCGTTACGCTCTTTAAGTTCCATTTCAGAATCTCCGAAACAAATTCTGCTGAGCTGATCCTAGTCCACACACGAAGGTGTTTTCAATGTAAAAACCTGTTATCAAATAAGAGCTTTAAAGAATGGAACTGATAAAAGCATTTTTAAAGATAAGCCCCGCCATCAGGGGCTTAAAACCGAACCGGATAGCGGGGCTGAGCGATACTCAGGCCCTATGGGAAATTCCCTTGAGGTGACCTCCGGATCATACGTGACTATTTTTTCGAAAGCTCTCTTGGCAGAGGAAACTGACGCTCGGGGGTAGCGCTGCCGCTCTCCTCAGGACCGGTGCCGCCGTGTTTTTTCAGAAAGGCAATTATCCCGCGCACCACATCCTCAGGAGCGGAGGCGCCGGCGCTAAGCCCCAGAACCTTCACACCACCAAGATCCTCAAGGCGTATTTCAGACTCATCATCGATAAGTAAGGCCTTAACTCCTTCATGCTCCGCGACCTCGCGCAGACGGTTTGAGTTTGAGGAGTTCTTTGACCCCGCTATCAGCACGAGATCACACTGTTTTGCAAGCTCCCTTACCGCGTTCTGCCTAAGCTGGGTGGCGTTGCAGGTATCATCACGCTTAGGTCCGCGGATCGTGGGGAAACGCTCCCGAAGCGCCGCGACGGTTTTAGCCGTTTCATCTATGCTCAGTGTGGTCTGGGTAGCGAACACCGCGTTATCCGTCTGAAGGGTGAGATTGTTTACATCCTCAGGCGTTAATACCACATGCACAAGGTCAGGATCGCCAGCGTACCTGCCGATGGTTCCCTCGACCTCCTGATGTCCCCGGTGCCCTATAACCACCACCTCAGCTCCCTGAGCTGAGGCCTTCGCCACCTTGCGGTGAATGGCCGTTACAACCGGACAGGTCGCGTCAATGATCTTAAGACCACGGGATTTTGCCTCATCCTCGGTTGCATCACCAACTCCGTGAGCTGAGAAGATCAGCACCGCCCCATCAGGAACTTCGCTTATTTTCTCAACAAAGACCGCTCCGTCCTGCCTTAAGCCTTCTACAACATGACGGTTGTGCACCACCTCATGGAGCACATAAACCCTGTCTTTGCCATATAAGGAAAGCGCTGTGGTTACCGTGCGTATGGCACGGTCTACTCCGGCGCACATTCCCCTCTCGCGGGCCAGCAGGATCTTAAAGCTCACTTTGATTTCTCTTCCTTTTTCTTGTTCTTATCTGAAGGTTTGGAAAAAAGCCCTATACCAATCAAAAGAGCCGCGCCACAGCAGACCGCGATGTCGGCGACATTAAATGACGGATAGGCCCAGAAGAAACTGTCAGTACTGATGTAAAAGCACAGAAAATCCACCACCGAACCAAAAACAAGACGGTCAATAAGATTCCCTATGGCCCCGCCTATCACAAGCGCTAGCCCCATGCAGGTCCAGCGGCGTTTGAGCGGAGTGCGCAAAAGCAGCGCCATAAGCGCGATGGCTATCACGACAGCGATTGCCGCGAACATCCAGCGCTGCCAGCCGCCCATTCCGGCAAGAAAGCTGAACGCCGCGCCTTCGTTGCGGACATAGACGAGATTAAAAAACGGGAGCACATTGATCCCCGCGGTGTCCTGCGGAATGTGCTCCATCACCAGATGCTTGGTGTACTGATCAAGCATCACGACGAGCAGGCTCAGTATAAGGAACCTGCCGCCGTTTCCCGTTTTAACGATCCCCATCAGGCAAAGCGCCTGATCTCGCCCTGACCCGGGGCGATGTTTTCTACGCAGCGGTGGCAAAGTCCCGGATGCTCAGGATCGGAACCTACATCCTCCTCATAGTGCCAGCAGCGCTCGCACTTATGAGCCTTGGACTTGGCAACGCTGAAGGCGCAGTCAAGTGTCTCGGAGATGAAAGCGTCGGCCGGAGCCGGTCCTTCAACCACATCGGCGCGGGAGGTGATGAGCACAAACTTGAGTTCATCACCAAGCTGCTTTAAGTCAGAAAGCAGCTGACCCTTGGCGTATACGGTAAGTTCAGCTTCAAGCGAGCCGCCGATCACCGCCGCGTTACGGGCAGTCTCGATGGCGCGGTTGGCCTCGCCGCGGAAGGTCAGGATCCTCTGCCAGTACTCTGAATTGAACTTTGAGTTCTCATCAAGCTCGCTTAATTTGTCAAACCACCTGGCGGTGAAGACAAACTCATCACGCTTGCCCGGCATAGCCTCCCAGGCTTCCTGAGCGGTGAACGAAAGTATAGGAGCCATCCAGCGGGTCAGAGCCTCGGCTATGAGGTACAGAGCGCTCTGGCAGGAGCGTCTGGCATGCCCGTCGGTCTTGGCGGTGTACTGGCGATCCTTGATGATATCAAGATAGAACGAACCCAGCTGAATTGAGCAGAACATCATCAGAGTCTGCACAACCTGATGGAAATCATAGTCGTCATAGGCCTTTATGATCTGCTTCTGGGTCTTGGAGGTCAGCGATACCGCCCACTTGTCAAGCTCGACCATCTTTTCAAACGGCACCATATCCTTGTCGGGATCAAAGCCGTTGAGGTTTGAGAGCAGGAAGCGGACAGTGTTGCGCACGCGGCGGTAGGCGTCTGAGGTATGCGCAAAGATCTCGTGTGAGACCGCCATATCGCCGGTGTAGTCATTTGAAGCGATCCAAAGTCTCAGCACATCAGCGCCCAGTTTGTCGATTACCTCGCGCGGAGCGATGACGTTACCGATGGACTTTGACATCTTGCGGCCCTGACCGTCAACGGTAAAGCCGTGGGTCAGCACCTGCTTGTAAGGTGCGTGACCGGTAACGGCGCAGGAGAGCATGAGAGATGACATGAACCAGCCGCGGTGCTGATCCGATCCCTCAAGGTACATGTCAATGGGCTGTCCCTTAAATTCAGGACGCTGTGCTACAACGGTATTCCAGGTTGAACCTGAGTCAAACCACACATCAAGGGTATTGGTATCCTTGTGGTAATGCTTGGCTTCCTCAGGACCAATGAGATCTTCAACGCTCAGATCCCACCATGCCTGAATGCCTTTCTTTTCAACCTCTTTAGCGACCTTCTCGATTATCTCAGAGGTCTTGGGATGAATGGCTCCGGTTTCGTTGTTGATGAGCACCGCGCAGGGCATGCCCCAGGTACGCTGACGTGAAATACACCAGTCGGTACGCTGCTTGACCATGGCCTCAATACGGTTCTGCCCCCACGCGGGGATCCACTTCACCTCTTTGATGGATTTCAATGCGCGATCACGAAGTCCGTGACCGTCCATCGAGATGAACCACTGCGGAGTCGCCCTGAAGATCACCGGGCTCTTGTGACGCCAGCAGGTAGGATAGGAGTGGAAGATCTTGCCGGCCTTGAGCAGCGCGCCTTTCTCTTTTAAAACCTTTATAACCTCAGGGTTTGCCTTGAATACATGCATACCGCCAAAGTACTTCACGTCATCCTTGAAGGTGCCGTCAGCTTTGACCGGATTTGCTATCTCAAGACCGTATTTAACCGAGACATTGTAGTCATCAAGTCCGTGACCGCCCGCGGTATGGACGCATCCGGTACCGCCATCAAGCGTGACATGGGCGCCCAGAATAATAGGCACCTCAAAATCCAGGAACGGATGATGGAATTTCTGCAGTTCAAGCGCCTTGCCGCTTACACTCTCGCCTAATAAAGAGTATTCGGTAATTCCGGTCTCTTTCATGACCTGATCGACAAGCTCGGTGGCCATAACAAAGCGCTCATCGCCCTGTTCGGTCTTTACCTGAACTAATGAGTAACGCAACTGATCATTGAGGCATACGGCGCGGTCGGCCGGCAGTGTCCACGGGGTGGTGGTCCAGATCACTACCGAAACCGGTCCGGTACCCTTGCCCTGAGCCTTGAAGATCCCGAGGATCTTGTCCTCGTCTTGAGCCTTGAAGCGCACATAAATTGAGTCTGATGTCAGATCCTTGTACTCAACCTCAGCCTCAGCCAGCGCTGACTGGCAGTCCATGCACCAGTAAACCGGTTTGAGTCCGCGCACGAAATGCCCATCGGCTATGACTTTGCCCAAAAGCCTTAAGGTGTCAGCCTCGGTCTTGAAATTCATCGTAAGGTACGGGTTGTCCCAGTCACCTATGACCTCAAGGCGTTTGAAGTCGGAGCGCTGAGCCTCTACCTGACTCTTCGCGTACTTGCGGCACTCCTCGCGAAACTGCGCAGGGGTAACCTTGTCACCGGGTTTGCCTACCAGAGTCTCGACCTTGACCTCAATCGGCAGTCCGTGACAGTCCCATCCGGGGACATACGGGCAGTCAAAGCCTGAAAGGGTTTTTGACTTGATGATTATGTCTTTCAGCACCTTGTTGATGGAGTGTCCGATATGGATATTGCCGTTGGCGTATGGAGGGCCATCGTGCAGAATGAACATGTTGCATCCCGCGCGCGCCGTGCGGATCTTCTTATAAAGACCGCGCTTCTCCCAGTCCTCGAGCGCGGAAGGCTCACGCTTTGCAAGATTGCCGCGCATGGGGAACGCGGTCTGCGGAAGGTTTAGAGTGTTTTTATAATCTGCCATTTTCAGACCTTTGGTGCTATGACTTGCCGCCGCGCTGAAAGCACGTCAATACAGGCTTTTTTGTCCTGCTCAAGATGCTCGCGCAACGATTTGAGATCGGGGAATTTCTCCTCATCCCTGATCTTTTCCAAAAAATAAACCCGTGCCCGTTTTCCGTACAGATCGCCTGAGAAGTCAAAGAGATTAACCTCAATAAGACTTTTCTTGGCACTCTCGTCTATACTCGGGCGCGCTCCTACATTGCACATACCATCGTATACGCGTCCGCAAGTGTCAACCTGTACGGCAAAAACACCGTCAAGCGGCGCTACAAGACGTTTGAGCGCAATGTTAGCGGTGGGAAAGCCCAGACGGCGTCCAAGCTCCCTGCCGTGATTAACCCGTCCGCCCATCGAAAAAAGATGGCCAAGAGCTTTGCGGGCGGATATGAAATCTCCTCTGGCGAGCAGGGCTCTTACCATGGTGCTGGAAATCCTCTGCCCGTCCATGGTTACCCCGTCAACCGCGTCAGCCTCAATGCCGTATTTTGCTCCTAGCGTCTTGAGATCTCCTATGTCGGAGTCTCCTCCGCGGCCGAAAGAAAAGAGCGATCCTACGATAACGCATCTGACATTCAGTTCTCTGCAAAGGATCTCTGAAACAAATCTCTCAGGATCCATTGAGGCGAAGTCGCGATTAAAGCGCATGCAGAATACATAATCAGGTGACACAGACGAGATTTCAAACAGCTTGTCACGCAGATTAGACAGTCTCGCGGGCGCCCTGCAGCCTTCAAAGAACTCCCTGGGGTGCGGCTCAAAAAGCATAACCCCGGATTTAAGTCCCCTGGCCCTGGCGCGCTCGATCATTTCCAGCACAACTCTGCGGTGTCCCAGATGGAAACCGTCAAAATTGCCTATTGCCAGCGCGATGCCGCACTCTGGCCTTTCATAATCCTTAAAAGAGCGTATTAGCCGCATCGCGCCTTAAAATATTCCGTGCCGTTGAGAACTGGTTTTGAGGCAATATTATAGCCTGACATCGCGCCTGTGAGTGAGATTGTGACGCAAGTAGCACTCTTCTTGCGAACGCTGATAAAAGCTCTCTTTTGAAAATCCCCGCGCTCTGTAGCTTGTTGCGATTAACTGAAAATTCATCTTTTATTCATCGGGGGTTTTTGATAGAATACTGCGTTCATGGCGCCACCGTATTTGGAATGATGTGGCCGTTTTGTTATCAGTCAGGAGCTATTTGTGCCTAACATTAAGTCTGCTAAAAAGCGCGTGGTTCTCGCCGAGAAGGCCCGTCAGCGCAATGTCGCTGCCCGTTCCGCGATGCGTACTTATGTAAAGAATGTTATTAAAGTTGTCGCAACCGGTGACAAGGAAGCCGCCAAGGCTGCTTTCGTCAAGGCTGAGTCAGTCCTTGATCGTACCGCCGGCAAGGGTCTTATCCACAAGAACAAGGCCGCCCGTACCAAGAGCAAGCTTTCAGCTCTGGTAAAAGCCATGGCCTGATTCAGGATCCCTGAGGAAAAGGATCGGGAAATCCCGATCCTTTTCTTTTTGTCCTTTTCAAAATGAAAAACGGGCGGTACCGGATGGCACCGCCCTTTGCGTATACAAGCGCATAAAACACATGCAAACGCGAGTCACCTATTTGGAGGGAGAAGGAGATTCACGTAAAAACTCCGTCCGAATGTCTTATCGCGTTAGCCTATGCTAACTTACTTTTTCCCTTTTTGCAAGACCTTACTGCTGATCCTTTTTCTTCTGATCGAAATTCTTCCAGAAATCAGCCCTGATCCCTTTGTAAGGAATAAGCATGGTATTGCCGTTCATCTTGGCGTGAGTAAATTCAGAGACGGCCTTCAAATCAATCTTGCCGTGGGTAAGCAGCATGGCTGAAACGACGGCCATGGTCTGGTAATCCTGGGCCACGGTTCCCGCAAGCGATCCGTCCTCAGTGGCCTTTATGGCATCCGGAATACCGTCAATACCAAAGACAGGAATATAGTTCTCCGAGTCAGGTTTGCTGTTATAGCCCTGATGCTGAAGCTCCTTCACCGCGCCAAGCGCCATCGCGTCATTATTGGAAATTATGAGCTCAATCCCATTCAGATTACCGTTCTTGGAGCGCAGATCGCTTATTGCCTTGGCGGCCTTGTCATAAGACCACATGCAGTACTCGCTGTCCACGACTTTAACCTTTAGCCCGGCATCTCTTAGTCCCAGCAGAACTTTCGAGGTACGCCAGGTCGTATCATCATGGGTAGGCTCGCCTTTTAATACCAGCACACCGATCACGCCATCGCCGTTGCGATCAGTCTGAGGGTGGGATTTTACATAGTCACTGATCACATTAGCCTGCTCGGCTCCGGCCATAATTGGCTCACCGCCTACATACCAGGCTCCCTTATATGAGGCGACCGTGCCAGGATCCGGGATGCGGTTGAAGAACACAACCCTGCCGTCATATGAACGCACGCTCTGAATGATGTCAGAGGCAAAGTGAGGGTCAAGTAAATTCACGAGCATGGGAGACTTTTTGGCAAAGCTCTCGTGTATGGAATCTAACTGGCGGTTGAAATCAAGCTGCGCGTCATGATCCTCTATCGTATATCCGCGGGCCTGCACCTCGGATTTGAATGCCTGGCTGAAAGAATAGATAAAAGGGTCTGACTCATCATAATAGAAGGCATTGATGGTCCTGCCCCGATCGGCTGCTGCATAAGCTGACATTGATATCGCGACTATGCCAGCGGCAAAGACCTTGCTAAAAGACATTATTTATAAACCTCAAATGATTTTGAATTGACATCCCCCCTCTCCAAATTAAGAGAAAAACCAAGGGGTCTGATCTCAGAGCCATATAAGCTTCCTCTTATAACCATTTCAGGTTGCATGAAAGGGTATGCCGGGCATGTCCTGCCCTCTTATACTCTCAGAACAACGGTATTACCGGGTTCTGAAAACCGTTTTCGCGCTGAAGATATTAGCAGATAGCAAAGACAGTGAATTAAGGCGCTGAAAGTGAAAAAAAGTACAAAAAAAGTAAAAACAGTACATATCGCGCTCTGTCAGGGTCTTAAAGGCATTGAAAAAATTTTAGACTCTAAGCTATGAAAAATTTGCTCAACTTTTACCCGTTTACCATTCATATTCCGCCTGTAAAAGGTTCTTAAACTGAAAGCTAAATCATGAATACCCTAAAAATCGAGATAAATTCCTTTATTATCTGATAATTGAAATAATGAACATTTTTTTCAAAATAGTTTTGAACTTTTAAACCCATCAGCACTCTAATAAACGTATGAAGAATTTCAGTCTGGTACTGACGCTTTTCATATAAATCCCTTTTAAAGCCCGGCAGCACTAACGCCGGGTCTTTTTTTGCCTGTTTACATATGCAATACGACCTAAAAAAGCTTTTACTTTCTGCAACTTAAACTTTTTTTAAATTTTTTCAAAAATAATTGAACTTTTTTAAGTTCCACCACTCTAAGAGACATATATGAAAGAATTTCAGGTTTGATTTTCTTCTCTTATAGAATTCCCTTTTTGAAAAGCCCGGTCTGTGAACCGGGCATTTTTTTTTGCCTGAAGAAACAGAACGACTCCTGACGATTTCATAACGCTTCTGATGAGGGAACACGCTGAAAGCAAAGTTCCCTGGCTTAAACCCCGGACTCACTATGAAATATCCTGTGGATCAGATCGCTAAGGCTTTATGTATGAGTATTTTTTGGTTATTTTTTAGAATGATATCGAAAATTCGTTTTTTTCTTAAAAATTTTTTGAACTTTTAAGGGAAAGGGAACTCTAAGAGACATATGGCAACTAAATTCAGATTCATGATTTCCTTCTCGTAGCGAATCCCTTTTACGTCATATGGCCGGCATTCAAAATGCCGGTTTTTTTTTGCCTCAGATCATGGGTGGGAAAAGTGGTGAGACTACTTTTTTATTATGATTGAGAGTTCGTACAGATCCTGATCTTCCTGAGATCCCCTGCAGGCAAAACACCCTCCCAGAGCGAGGATCCGCTGATCGCTCCCGCGTACCAGAGGATAGATGGCGCGCTCCCAGTAAACTATCGAGCACTCCTGATAAAGCTTTTTAAGCTCACGGCTGTGATCGCGCCATACCGGATGAAGTTTCACTGAACCCGTGGCTGTGAAATCAAGTCTGAGCTCTCTCTCGGCGGCAAAGGCCCTGCGTTTATCAAAGGATGGAACCAGCCTGTACACAAAGGCTCCCAGCTCAAGGCTTTGCCCGGGAGCTATGGAATATACCCCCGGGTAAGGAGGTTCCGGAAGAGGATCGACCACCATGAGATGATCACTCTGCCTGCGAACCTCCAGATCCTCAAGCTTTACAACCCCATTCTGATCGCTGGCAGCCCCGCACAGCCTTAATACCTCCTCAACCACACTGCACTCAGGAGGCAGGGTCGTGTATTTCTCAAGATAAACCCAAAGAGTCATGTACGCGCTGGCAGTGTCAAGCGCCGCCACCTTCGCACATGAAAGCTCTTCTCTCTGGGTACCACAGAGTACTCTGAAACGTTTTTGAGACGGGATCCTCACCTTCTCTAAGATCTCTGAGGCCCGCTCAAGCGCCAGAGTATGCTCATAACGGCAGAGTTTTTGCGAGCGCAGCACCGCTTTATCTATTCCGGCAAAGCGGGTACGCAACAGAGGCAGTACCTTAAGCCGGATGAAATTACGCTCAAACTTGAGATAAGAGTTTGAGATGTCATAAACAAAGGTAAAACCAAGTGCCTTTATGATGCTCTCAATCTCTTTTTTATGCAGGTTCAGCAGAGGTCTTATGATCGTTCCACGGTTATCTCTCGTGATATAACTCATGCCGGAGAGTCCGTTGGGCCCCGAACCGCGCTTTAACGCCAGAAGAAAGCTCTCGACCATGTCGTCTGCCTGATGCCCCAGCACCAGCATGCCACCGTGAAGTCTTGAGAGCAGGGCGCTGTAACGCTCTGCGCGTGAGACCTCCTCAGGAGACCGACCGTTGCCATAGACTATATGGAGTCTAGGGGTTTCAAGCTCAACTCCGACACGGGAGCAAAGCTTTTTGCAATGATCAAGCCAGATTGGATCATCAGCGTCAAGTCCGTGAATGCAATGAACCGCAAGCACTTCAAGATCGCGTTTAAGCTCCCGCGCCCGAAGACACACGAGCAACGCGAGGGTCGAGTCGGCGCCACCTGAGATCCCGCATACCAGTCTTGAGGGTCTGGCCTGCGCCAGAAGCTGTCTTGCCAGAGCGTCGACCAGTTCCTTTGCCTGATCCTCAGTCACAGTACCCATAATGCATGATGCGTGTATAGCGCTGCTCAATGAGTCTGTCTAACGGAAGGTTTAAGAGATCATTTAAGTCTGATACCAGGCGCTGCTTCAGATTTGCCGCGGCTTCATCATAATTGCGGTGCGCTCCGCCAAGAGGTTCCGGTACCACATTGTCGATAAGCCCAAGCTCCTTGAGGCGGTCAGCCGTAAAGTTGAGCTGTTCGGCGGCAAGCGGCGCTTTGTCAGCGCTCTTCCAGAGTATCGAGGCGCAGCCTTCAGGCGAGATCACCGAGTAAGTTGAATACTGCATCATATTCACACGGTCACCAACACCTATGGCGAGCGCTCCGCCGGATCCACCCTCACCAATGACGGTGCAGACAACCGGAATGCGCAGATCTGACATAAGCTTGAGGTTCTCCGCAATCGCGCCGGCCTGAGAGCGCTCTTCAGCACCTACCCCAGGATATGCGCCCGGGGTATCGATGAAGGTTACCAGAGGAATATGGAATTTCTCGGCAAGCTTCATCAGGCGCGCTGCCTTGCGATAGCCCTCAGGGCGCGGCATGCCGAAGTTGCGCATGGTGCGTTCCTTGATATCGCGCCCCTTCTGCTGTCCTATGACCACGACCGGCATACCGTTAAGTCTGGCAAGTCCGCCAACAATCGCCTTGTCATCGGCAAAAGCACGGTCCCCCGAAAGCTCATGGAAGTCAGTAAAGATACGTTCTATATAATCAAGCGTATACGGACGGTCGGGATGGCGTGAGATCTGAGAGATCTGCCAGGCCGTAAGGTTTGAAAAGATCTTTTTTGTTAGAGTAAGATTTTTCTTCTCAAGCGAGGACAGCTCTTTTGTGATGTCGACATCCGAGCTCATATCCTGGCTCAGTCTCTTGAGCTCATCGATGTGCGCGACCAGATCGGCGATCGGGCGCTCGAAATCAAGATAGTTCATGTCATTCATCTTCAATCTCCATCAGAGCGGTCAAACTTCCGCCCTTAAGAATTTTAATCAGTGGCAAGACCGCGTGAGATCAGGATCTTTCTCACCGGGCCATAGCTTCTGCGATAGCATGGCAACACCGGGAGGCTCTGTAACGCCTCAAGATGCGCTACCGTGGGATAGCCCTTGTGTCTGGCAAATCCGTATTCAGGATATTTTTTGTCAAGCTCATACATCTGGCGATCACGCTCGGTCTTGGCCAGAATTGACGCGGCAGAGATCTCAGGTACCAGAGCGTCCCCGCCCACAACAGCCTGACAGAGCAACTTAAGTCCACCCGGGATCCTGTTGCCGTCAACGAGCATCAGATCGCACTCTCTGCCCATCGCCTCATACGCTCTTTTCATGGCGAGCATTGAGGCGTTTAATATGTTAAGTCTGTCAATTTCCTCAGGCGTGCACTGGCCTATGCCATAGCAAAGAGCCCGTTTTTTTATTTCTGCCGCGAGCTCGTCCCTGCGTTTCTCGCTAAGGCGTTTTGAATCATCAAGCCCTTCAATACGGTCATTGGCTCTTAGCACTACGCAGCCTGCCACAACATTGCCCATTAAAGGTCCTCTGCCCGCCTCGTCACATCCGCAGACAAGGTTGTTTAACGGATCAATGGGGTAGCTGAAGTTGCGAACTGAGCGCGCTCTCATTTGGCGATATCCCTCTGTGTGTCAGAGCCTTTGTCGTCTTCAGACGCCGGGACGTTTTCCGCTGCCTGAGGACTGCCTGCTTTGACATTGCCAAACCCGGGTTCTGATTTGTCAGACATACCAGCGAGCGCGTCCGGATCCGGAAGGGTTACGCTTGGCTCAATATCATTTCTGAAAGCCGGAGAGACGCGCTGCGGCTCGTCACTCTGGACGCTCTGACCTTCTTTTAACTTATCCTGCTCCATGCAGGTCCGGGCAAGTGAGGTAACCGCTTTGGCGGCAATATCATCAGAGGGCATTCTCATCTGTTCATGAAGCTTTCTGAACTGATGCTTCATGATGAGGTTTTCAGAGCTTAAAAGCTTGATCATCTCGGCGCTTAAGGCCTCAGGCGTGCAGTCCTCCTGAATAAACTCACGCACGATCCTGCTGCCGGCGATGAGATTTGGCAGCGAGTAAACATTTACCTTAAGCATGCGTCTGCCGACAGCCGCGGTCACCGCGCTGACGCGATAGGCGACACAGAACGGACGGTTTACCAGCATCGCCTCAAGCGCTATGGTTCCTGAGGTCAGCATCACGGCGTTGCAGGACGCTATCACGTCACGCGTGCATCCCACATAAACCGTAAGTGACAAATCTGGAGAGTTCTCAAGCCAGATGTCCTTTACCAGAACCGCGAGCTCATAGGTCGGCACGGAGGTTACGAACACCGTATCCGGGATCTGTTTTTTGATAAGTCTTGCCGTCTGGCAGTAGACCGGGAGCATGCGCGAGATGACCCCTACACGGGAGCCAGGCAGGATCCCGCAGACATGTTTCTGCACCTTCTCAACCGAGGTACGGTAGAAATCTATGCGTTCGCGCGATTTCTCCATGTCCATATCAAGCGGTATGGCCGATGCCAGGGTATGCCCCACGTATTCGGCCCTCATCCCGCACTTGTCAAAAAATTCTTTTTCAAATTTAAGCAGGCATAGCACTTCATCGCAGGAAGCGCGGATCTTCTTCATACGCCCCTGACGCCATGCCCACACCGACGGGCTTACATAGTGAACCGTCGGGATGCCCGTGGCGCGCACCTTACGCTCAAGCGAGAGGTTAAAGTCCGGCGAATCAATACCGACCATGCAGCAGGGACGGGAATTGATGATGTTCCTCGCGACATTGCGTCTGACTCTCAGAATAGGCAGAACATGGGAGGCCACCTCGGAAATTCCCATTACCGAGAGCACCCTGATGTCGGCAAGCGAGCGCATGCCAAGGCGGTTCATCTTGGGACCGCCTATTCCCATGAACATCGCCTGCGGGTCGATGCGCTTTATAGCCATCATCAGCCCAGCTCCCAGAGTGTCCCCTGAAAGTTCGCCTGCGACAATCGCGTATAAATGCGGATTTGCGGGACTCATCTTATGATCCCGCGACCGTCAAATTTGAGGAAGTCCACCAGAGGCTGAACCTCGGGGTGCTCTTTTGCCAGAGCCTCTATCTGCACAATCGCGTCTTCAATCTTAAGATGATGCTTATAGAGGATCATGTAGGACTCCGAAATGGCTCTGATCGCCTCGGCGCTGAAACCGCGACGCGCCAGCCCAACCTTGTTTATGCCATGCGGCTGCGCGTAATGTCCTGCCGCCAGAACATAGGGCGGAACGTCCATATTGAGCGCGGCCATGCCTGCGACAAAAGCGTGACAGCCCACACGGCCGAACTGGTGGATAGCCGCCAGTCCGCCGAAGATCACCCAGTCACCTATGGTCACGTGACCTGCGAGCGTGGCGTTGTTTGAGAATATGCAGTTATTCCCGACAATGCAGTCATGAGCCACATGGGTATTGATCATAAAGAGGTTATGATTGCCAACCGTTGTGGTTCCACGTCCCTGTACGGTACCGCGATGCATCGAGCAGTGCTCGCGTATGGTGTTTTCGTCACCTATGGTAAGCGTTGTCGGCTCGCCGCGGTATTTGAGATCCTGACATCCCTCACCTATGGAGCAGAACTGATAGATATGGTTGCGCTTGCCGATCACCGTCGGTCCGCGGATCACCGCGAAAGGCTCAATCACACAATCGTCACCAATCCTGACGTCGCCCTCGATGATGACGTATTCACGGATTGTTACATTACGACCAAGCACCACATCAGGGCCAATCTTGGCTGTAGGATCGATTTTTACGGTGTTATCTGTCAAAACATTATCCCCGTCTGTACACCCATTACATGCCAAATTGAGGCATTCCTGACCTGCTTCTCAGTGCTTGGCGCACATCAAATCGGCCTTTGCCACCAGTTTGTCATCCACGTAGGCTTCACCGGTGAACGAGGCTATGCCTCTTCTTTCCTTAAAGTACTCAACCTTGATGATCATCTGATCGCCAGGAACCACTATGTGCTTGAATCTGGCGTTATCAATAGCCGCGAAATAATAAAGCTCTCCAGGGTTGGGTTTTCCGACCATGGTAAAAGCCAGCACGCCGGTTGCCTGAGCCATCGCCTCAAGGATCAGCACACCCGGCAGAATTGGTTTGCCCGGGAAGTGTCCCTGAAAGAAGGGCTCGTTGAAGGTGACGTTCTTCACGGCTGTGAGGGTTTTGTGTTCACCGTCAATGCTGTAATCGAGCACGCGGTCAATCATAAGGAACGGGAAGCGGTGCGGGAGCAGTCCCATGATCTGTTCGATGTCCAGCGTTTTCTTGCCGCAGCTGCAGTTTGTATCGTTCTCAGTCACTTCATTCCCCTTTCTTTAATCTGGCTTCGGTACTCTCCGCAAGCTGCGCCTTTAACTGCGCTACCTGCGAGGCGAGATCCTCAAGCTTATGGTACATTTCGTTAATATGCAGTGTTCTTGAGGCCGTAAGCCTCCACTCGCGGTTAGGCTGGGCAGGAATTCCCGAAGCGTATACCCCGGGCTTGTCTATAGACCGCATCACCATGCACATTCCGCAAATAGTTGTGCCGTCGCAAATCGTAATATGTCCGTTGAAGACGGATGTGCCGCCTATAATGCAGTACTTTCCGATTTTAACGCTGCCGGCAAAGGTCGTCCCGCCGGCCACGGCGGTACCAAAGCCTATATGCACGTTATGAGCGATCTGGCAGAGATTATCAATGATCACATTGTCGCCTATGACGGTGTCATCTATCGCTCCGCGGTCGATGCAGGTGCAAGCGCCAATCTCGGTATGACTACCTATAACGACCCTGCCTGTCTGCGGGATCTTGACCCACTGACCTTTCTCGTTGGCATAGCCAAAGCCGTCAGAACCTATAACCGTGTTTGACTGAATAAGGCAGTAGTCGCCTATCACACAGTCATGATAAACACGCACTCCCGGATACAGTCTGGTATGCGCGCCTATTTTGGCGTTTATACCTACGGACACGCCTTCGGCGAGCTGAGCTCCGTCGCCGATGACCGCGCCGCGGCGTATCACCACGTGATGTCCCAGAGCGACATCTTTCCCAATAACCGCTCCTTCTTCGACCACTGCGTCTTCAGCTATACCCTCGGCAATCCTCGGGGTGGTATCAAGAAGCTGGGCGACTTTGGCAAAGCCGACATAAGGATCAGCCATAACCAGAGCGCAAGCGCCGTCTCTGACATGAGGCAGATCAGCCTCACGCACGATCACCGCGCCGGCGTTGCTGTCTGACAGAGCCTTACGGTAATGCGGATCGGTGAGAAAAGATATTTCATCTTTCTGCGCCGTAACCAGGTTCGCGACCTTGCGGATCTCCGGATCCCCGTTACCATGCACGGATGCACCGAGTTTTTTTGCGATCTCGCTTAGCTGCATAACTTACTTGCTCTTGGCATTCTTCTTGGCGGCAGGAGCTGCGGCACCCGCCTGCTTGCTGACGCGGCTGATAACCTCGTCTGAAATATCAACCGCACGTGTAGCGTATGCCACGGCCTCGCCGCGGATCACCAGCTGCAGGCCGCGCTCTTTGGCTATATTGTCAATAGCCTCCTGCACGAGACGGCCAAGCTTCATTTCCTCATCATGCACGGCCTTGCCCTGATCTTCCTGAAGAGCGCGGGCTTTGAGATTGTAATCTGCCTGCATCTGGGCAAGCTTTCTCTGAGCCTCTACCTGCTGATCACCCTTGAGGGTAGGGAGCTGCTGTTGCAGAGCCTTGCCATCGGTTTCAAGCTTCTGGAGCTCAGCGGCGCGAGGTCCGAACTGCTTTTGCAGTTTTTCCTTGGAGGCTGCGGCCTGAGGAATGTCGTTCATGATCAGAGGAACATTAACCACACCTATGAACGATGCAGCCTGATTGTTAGTCTTCGCATCACCATCAGCTCCAAACGCCGCCTGAGTGAATAACGCCGCGACCGCTACGGCCGCCAATGCTAACTTGTTTGCCATTTTTATTTATCTCCGAACAAAAATCAGAAGCTGCCGCCGATGTTGAAATTGAACATCTGCGTGTCATCGCCATCGTATTTCTTCACGGCCTTGGTCAGTGAGAATGAAAGCGGTCCAACAGGCGAGATCCAGGTTATGGAAATACCCACCGAAGAACGGAATTTGCTGGCCTTGGAGAAATCGTAGTAATAATCACTGCCCTTGGTATCCCACAGAGCGCCCGCATCATAGAAGAATGAAGTGCGGACCTGTTCCTTGTAGGCCTCTGATACCAGAGGAGTAGGCACAAATAATTCTGCCGAAGCGGACCAGAAGGCGTTACCGCCCACTGCCGTGTCAGATACGTAAGGTCCGGTCAGATTGGTGTCATCAGAGTAGTAGATGGCCTTAGGTCCGATACTGTTGTGATCAAAGCCGCGAAGCCACTGGGTACTGCCCAGATAGAAGTTCTTGAAGAAAGGCAGGATCTGGTTCTGTCCGTTCTTCTTGCCATAGCCGTCACCATATCCGACCTTTCCGCGAACTGACGCTATCCACATATGGTCAATGTCAAACGGGAAATAATGATAGGTCTCGGCGGTGAGCTTGTAGTATTTGGTATCAGATCCCGGGACTGAGCCGAACGCGGTCAGAACCTGCTTGTTGCCTTCCGTAGGGAATATGCCCTTGTCAAGAGTGCTGTGGGTAAGACTTACCGATGCGGTGTAATTCAGGAAATTACCCGATCTGCTGTCCTCATCACCATATCTTGCCCAGAACATGTCAGCCTGCTGGAAGTGTCTGCCGCGGTTGCGTATGCGGGACTTCTCAAGTCCCAGCGCGTAGTTGACGCTCCAAGTCTCAGACATCGGGTAACCTGAATTTATTTCAAATCCGTAGGTGCGGTTGTCATAATCTACAACGTTGTCGTCATCACCGTAATAGCTGTCGTAATAGACTCTGCCGCCTAAGGACACGTTATCTACAGTGAAATAAGGATCAGTGTAGGAAAGCTCGGTGTGTCTGCGGTAGTCATTGCGGTAAGACGAGAGCACGCCCTTGGTACCCCATCCGAAGAGGTTGTTTTGCGAGATTGACGCTGAGATCAGAATTCCTGAATCAGTACCGAAGCCGATGCCGCCCTGAATTGAGCCTGTAGGACGCTCTTTAACCTTGGTCTGAACATTCACGGTATCCGCGTTGGAACCGTTCTGCTGGGTATCCATATCGACTTTCTCAAAAAAGCCGGTACGGTTCAGACGGGTCTTTGACATCTCCATGGCCTCGTTTGAAAGCCATGTGCCGTCCATCTGGCGGATCTCTCTGCGGATCACGGTGTCATCAGTCGAGTCATTTCCGGTAATGAACACCTGCGAGACATATACCCTTGAACCCGGCACTACGTTAAAGGCCAGATCTACGGTTTTATCCTTCTCGTTAAAGGCAGGCAGCGCGTTAACCTCGGTGTTGGCATAGCCAAACTTGCCAAGGTAGTCTTTGAGCATCTTCTCGTTGTCAGTAACATCCTGCTGGGAGTAGACATCACCCTCGTCCATGGTTATAAGCTTCTGGAGTTCCGTCCCATAGGTAAGAGTATTGCCGGCAAGCGAGGTTTTACCTACCTTGTACTGATCGCCCTCAGTGATTTCAATTGTAAGGTACAGTCCCTTGCGGTCGGGAGTCATCTCAACCTTGGTATTGTTGATCTTGAACTTCACATAACCATGGTTCATGTAATAGTTACGAAGCGAATCCAGATCCGCTCTGAACTTCTGTGCGTCATAACGCTGATTGGCTACAAAATTCCACCATGGAACATTGTCACGAAGCTGCATCTGCGCCAGAAGCACGTCTTCAGGGAAGGCTTTGTTGCCTACGATGTTTATCTGCTTGATCTCAGCCGCGACGCCTTCAGTGAACTGAAGTTTGACATTGACGCGGTTGCGGGGAAGAGTGGTTATAACCGGCTCGACTTTGGCCTGGTACATGCCTGCGCCGTGATAGAAGTCCTCAAGCGACTTTTTGACCTGGGAGAGGTTCTGCACGTTTAGCGGCTCGCCTTCCTTAAGTCCCTGCTGTTCGATGACCGGTCTTAAATCGTCATCCTTGATATTGGTGTTTCCCTTGAACTCAACACCCGCGATGGTCGGACGCTCAGTGACATTTACCGTAACCGTGTCGCCGTTTTTGGAAAGGGATACGCTGTCAAAATCTCCCGTTGCGTAAAGCTGTTTCATAGCCTGCGCCACGCTGTCGCGGGTGAGCGTGTCACCGGGTTTGAATGGTAAGGCCAAAAGCACCGCGCCGCGCGTAACTCTGTTAAGTCCACGTACCTGAATATTCTCAACCGGAGTCGAGTACTCATCAGCGGCGCTAACCGCCACACAGAAGATTATGCCTGCCACTGCGGCAGCGGTCTTGAGTAATCTGTTTTTTTCCATAATGTTAGATTTTGCCAGGTTTGGTCTGCTTGCGGAATATATTATCACCGCCGCTTCATAGTCCCCGTATATCGTTAAAGACAGCCAGAAGCATTAGCATAAGCAGGAGGCTGAATCCGAGCAACGTCAGGGCATACTGTACTTTCTGCCCGGGTGCCCTGCCTGTCACGGCCTCATAGGCCATGAACATCAGCTGACCTCCGTCCAGGATCGGAATTGGCAGCAGATTCAGGATACCTAAGTTTACACTAATGACAGCCAGAAAACTTAGGAAGAACACTGCTCCCACTGAAGCGCTTTCACCAGCTCCTTTGGCTATGGCTATCGGCCCTGAGACATTATCAGGCGATACGGCTCCGCTTATCATCTTGACTGCCGCTGATATCACCAGATGCGACATGCGCACGGTTTCGCGAAAAGCCCGTGAAAGGGAATCTGAAAATGAATAACTTACGTAATGCCAGGTTGCTTTATAGCTGTCATTGTCAGGTCTTACGGCAATCCCGGCGAGCGGAACATCGCGGCGCAGAGCCTTGTTGTAAACAAGACGCGGGGTAAGAACGCAGTCATAAAGCTCACCATCGCGCTCAACTGTCAGATCAAGTTTTGATGCGCCATACTGCCTTATGGCGTCCGCCACGCGATACCAGGTAGGTGTTTTATGCCCATTGACCGCGACTATCGCGTCTCCCGGTTTTAAACCGGCGCTCTGGGCAGGCGATCCGCTCTGTACCTCGGAGATCACATTTGAGATATATCCCTGATAACGTCTGATCCCCATGGCCTGCAGAAAATCATTCTGATCAGGATCCTGAAAGCCCGCGGTTTTGACAACGCATTCGCCGGTGCTCTGACCGCCATTTTTTAATACGGTCTTAAATTCAATATTCCGTCCGCTCTGGATCGCCTGATAAAAGAGGATAATCGCGTCGCTCCATGTCGCGACACTCTCTCCGTTAACGCTTTTAATTTCGCTTCCTTCGGTTATTCCGCACTCGGCGACAGCCGATCCGGGTACCACATCACCTATTACGGGTCTTGGAGCGTCAAAACCTATCATGTTGACCGCGCAATAGAGAAAGAAAGCGAGCAGGATGTTGCTGACAGGCCCCGCGGCTATGATAATCGCGCGCTGCCACAGTCGTTTTGATTTAAATGATCCGCTCTCGGAGCTTTCATCATTCTCACCAAGCATCTTCACGTAGCCGCCAAGCGGAAGCGCCGAAATTGCGTACTCGCAACCGTCTGAGCCGGTGCGCTTGAAAATTAGCTTGCCAAAGCCTATTGAGAATCTCTGGACGGTTACGCCGCACGCGCGCGCGGCGAAAAAATGACCGGCCTCATGCACCGTGACCAGCACACCAAGCGCAACCGCGAAGAAAAAGAGATCCCATATGGCGTTCAGCATGCGCGTTCCTCAACAGCTTTTCTCGCCGCCTCACGGGCAGCGCGGTCGGCCTGCATAATTTCATCAAGGGTGTAAACAGTCCCCGGGCGCTCTGACGAAAGCACGTCCGAGACAACAGATGCGATATCAGGGTAGCCTATACGTCCTGAAAGGAAAGCATCAACGGCTACCTCATTAGCAGCGTTTAAAGCCGTAGTGGCGCCTTGTCCCTCAAGGCTTGCCTGCATCGCGAGTTTCAGGCAGGGATAGCGCTTGAAATCCGGATCCATAAATTGCATTGAAGGCGCCCTGGTGAAATCAAAAGGCTCAACTCCGGCATCAGCGCGATCAGGATAGAAAAGCGCTCTGGCGATGGGCGTACGCATATCCGGCCTGCCAATCTGCGCCATCACCGCCCCGTCTTTGTAGCTGACCATGGAATGAATGACAGACTGTGGATGTATCAGAACCTTAATCATGTGATCAGGAGCGTTGAACAGGTAACGCGCCTCAATGAATTCAAGTCCTTTGTTCATCATGGTGGCTGAATCGGTGGAGATTTTCGGTCCCATCGACCAGACAGGATGCGATACCGCCTGCTTTGGGGTAACCTTAGCGAGATCCTCAAGAGGAAGCTTTAAAAAAGGCCCCCCTGAACCAGTGAGCAGGATCTGTGATACACCGGCTTTATTGAGATCGCAAAAACCAATTGTGTCCTGACATTCAGATGGCAGACACTGGAAAATGGCGCTGTGCTCACTGTCAACCGGAAGGACTCTTGAGTTATGCGCGCGCGCCTCATCAAAAAACAGCCTGCCTGACATGACCAGCGCTTCCTTGTTGGCAAGCGCGACGGTTATACCGTTTTTAACTGCCGCAAGGGCGCTCGGAAGCCCTGCAGAACCGACTATAGCGCAAAGGGTAATGCCATCTTTTCCTGGCGCTATGGCGCATTCGCACACTCCCTGCTCAGATGAGAGAACCTCGGTTTTTATCCCTTCCCCGGCGAGTATTTTTGAAAGCTCAAGAGCTGACTTCTGGTTGTATAGCGCGACCATTTTGGGACGGAACTCTCTTACAATCGCGAGCATTCCATGTGTGTCAGAGCCGCAGGCCGCGGCGCAAAGCTCAAATTCGTCCTTATGACGTCTTAGCACGTCAAGCGTGCTTCTGCCTATAGAGCCGGTCGCTCCTAAAAGGGATATCTTTCGCATATCAGACCTGAGCTATATTTCCCATGATCAGATTGAGTGTGATAAACACTGGAATTGAAGCAAGCTGGGAATCAATGCGGTCAAGCATACCACCGTGTCCCGGGAAGATCCTGCCTGAATCCTTAATCCCCGCCATACGCTTGAGCATACTCTCAACCAGATCGCCTACCACTGAGAACAGTACGGTGATACCGCCGGCGATAAGCAGTTTTGCCATATCATGGCCGTAATCAGAGTACCAGCCAAAACGTGTAAGCACCACCATCATGATAAGGGCAAGCAGGATCCCGCCGCAAAGTCCCTCTACTGTCTTGTGGGGACTTACTCTGGGGATCATCGGGGTTTTGCCTATGGCGCGGCCGGTGAAATAAGCTCCGGTATCTGCGGCAATGGCAAGCGCCATTACTCCGGCGACCAGGAAAGCTCCCTGCCTCGGATCAGTTGCGAATGAATCTGCCCTTAATATCAGAAGCCCCATAAGGAATGGAAGCAGCATTAAGAGCGCGAACACCGTGCCCAGCAACCTGTTCTTGTGCCATCCGTCTCCTTTTGGGAAGCGGTACAAAAGCGGCAGAGATACCAGCCATACCAGCATTCCTGAGGAAACAACATAGAAACACCAGCGGGGGATCGGCTTTATCATGAAATTTCCTGGAACCGCCAGATAGAAAAGCACACAGGCGGCTATCGCGGCAATGGACAAAAAAGTCAGGCGGGACTTGAAACCGACCAGAGGTCCCATTTCATAAGCTCCGACCATATACATGAACAGGGCGCCTATTGTGAAAATTTCATAGCCGGCCAGAAATAGCCACGCAAGCACCGCAGCTATCAGAACGATGCCGGTGATGATTCTTGTCTTCATCAAAAATTCGGCGCCAATTCAGCGCCGCCTCTGTATCAGTTTATATGTCAGTATAGTGATGACCTGACGCCCGCTTTTATCGCGGATCTGCAACCTGAGCTGAAGTCATGCCGAAACGACGCTCGCGGCCCCTGAAGAATTCAATTGCCAGATCAAGATCTTGTGAACTGTAATCTGGCCAGAGCGTATCAGAAAAATAAATCTCGCTGTATGAGGTCTGCCACATCAGGAAATTACTGATCCTCTTCTCTCCGCCGGTGCGGATTAGCAGATCAACATCCTCTTTTTCGGCCAGGTATGACGCAAAGCGCTCCTCGTTCAAATCGTGACTCTCAAGCCTGCCCGATGCGATATCGGCCGCCGCGGCGCGCGCGGCCTGAACTATGTCCCATCTGCCGCCGTAGTTGGCGGCGATGTTCAGAAGCATTCTGTGACCGTCACGGGTGCGTTCCTCTGCCTGGGCAATACGCTGCCTGAGAGAATCTGAGAACGCGGAAACATCGCCAAGCACATGCAGTCTGATCCCGTTCTCACGCAGATGCTCAGTTTCCTTGTCAAGCGCGCGCATAAAGAGCTGCATCAGAGCGCTAACCTCAGTACGCGGACGCTTCCAGTTCTCACTTGAGAAGGCAAAGAGCGTCAGGATGGCAATCCCGCGTGACGCCGCCGCCTCAACGGTGCGGCGCACGGCGGCAGCGCCCTTCTGGTGCCCCATTACCCGTGGGAATCCGCGGGAGGTAGCCCAGCGGCCGTTGCCGTCCATGATAATCGCTACATGATGAGGAACGGAGCTATGAGCCCGCTCATCCTTTTGCCTGATCTGCATGTGATACTTTTCAGATAGCCATCAGCTCTTTCTGTTTACCATCAAAGAGCTCATCGCTCTTCTTGACAGCGGCATCGGTAAGTTTCTGAATTTCCTGCTCGGCTGAACGCTGCTCGTCTTCAGAGATCTCCTTTGATTTCTGAAGTTCCTTTAAAGCGTTGTTAGCGTCGCGGCGGACATTGCGGATCTCAACCTTGCACTGCTCAACCTCGCCTTTAACTACCTTTACAAGCTCCTTGCGGCGCTCTTCGGTCAAAGGAGGAAGCGGAACTCTGATCTCGGATGATGTAACAACCGGATTAAGTCCCAGATCGGATTTCTGAATCGCTCTCTCGACTTCCTTGGTCGCGTTGCGGTCAAAAACGCTGATCTTCAGTGTACGGGCATCCTCGACATTAACCTGGGCAACCTGACGCAACGGAGTCTGAGAGCCGTAATATTCAACCATGATCCCGTCAAGCAGCGCCGGTGAGGCACGGCCGGTTCTGACCTTTGATAAACGCACATCGAGTGACTTGATGGCTTTATCCATGCGGTCTTTGGCATCTTTCTTTACGTCATTAAGCATTTTTAACTCCTTAGCCTGAAACCAGCGTTCCCTCGTCATTACCGCAGGCGGCCCTGACGAATGCTCCGGGTTTCTTCATTGAAAATACTCTGATTGGCATGTGATGTTCGCTGGCAAGAGCAAAGGCAGTAAGATCCATGACCTTAAGCTGTTTTTGCATTACCTCGCCAAAACTGAGACTGTCAAAGCGCGTGGCTTTGGGATCCTTCACCGGATCAGCCGAATATACTCCAT
The DNA here is from genome assembly GCA_004557545.1 of Succinatimonas hippei. Taxonomy (GTDB): domain Bacteria; phylum Pseudomonadota; class Gammaproteobacteria; order Enterobacterales; family Succinivibrionaceae; genus Succinivibrio; species Succinivibrio hippei_A. Next base: position 75,454 of record SFGV01000002.1, on the reverse strand, counting down.
CGACTTTGGTAGCTTTGAGCACCTCGTCACACTGAAGTTCAATGGCGCGGAGCACAGCTCCGGTATCCGTGGTGAAGAAAGGCGATCCGGTGCCGCCTGAGCAGATCACAGTGGCGCCTGACGCAAGAAGCTCGCGTCCGATGGACGCGGAATACTGAGTAGTTATGGATGGAATCCCGTAAGCGCTCATGACTACGGCGTTGCCGCCCTGACGCTTAAGTTCCTCCCGCATGGCCAGACCGTTCATGATGGTGGCAAGCATGCCCATCTGGTCACCGGTCACGCGATCAAAACCCGAACGCTGGAGTTCCGCTCCGCGGAATATATTTCCGCCTCCGATGACGAGCGCGGTCTGAACTCCGCGTGAGCGAACCTCAAGCACACTGGAGGCTATGTCTGATAGGATTGCCGGATCTATGCCGAACCCGAGCTCTCCGGCGAGAGCTTCGCCGGAGATTTTGAGGAGGATGCGGCGCGGCCTGCCTGAATTTTGCGAAGCCATCTCAAGGCACCCCTTATCAGTTATTTCTTGGCTTCAGCGATCTGAGCCTGAACTTCAGCTGCGAAGTCTTCCTTCTTCTTCTCAACGCCCTCACCGACCTCGAGACGCTTGAACGCGACTGCGTCGGCATTATGCTGTTTGAGGAGTTCGCCTACGGTGATTGAAGGATCCTTAACGAAAGGCTGACCGGTAAGCGAAACCTCGCCGGTGAACTTGCGCATACGGCCTTCGACCATCTTTACGGCTATATCGTGCGGCTTGCCTGACTGAACAGCGATGTCAATCTGAACCTGACGCTCGTGCTCAACCACAGCAGGATCAACATCAGAAGGCTTGAGGAAATCTGGCTTCATAGCACAGGCGTGCATGGCGACATCCTTGGCCAGAGTCTCATCACCGCCCTTGAGTACGGTTATGACGCCGATACGCTTGTTGGAGTGAAGATATACAGCAACGGTATCATCAGCGGCGGCGTTGATGTAAGCGGCGCGGCGCAGGTGCATATTCTCACCGACCTTGGCGATAAGAGCGGTAAGAGCCTCGCCTACGGTCTGTCCGTCACCAAAAGGAGCGGCCTTGATGGCCTCAATGTCCTCAGTGCCGGCTTTGAGAGCGGCGTCAGCCGCCTTCTGGGCAAAAGCCTGGAACTGCTCGTTCTTGGCCGCAAAGTCGGTCTCGGTGTTAACCTCAACCATCGCAACCTTGTTGCCATCACGGGCTACTGCGATAACGCCTTCGGCGGCGATACGTCCGGCCTTTTTGGCAGCCTTCGCTGCGCCGCTCTTACGCATCGCGTCAATCGCTGCCTGCATATCGCCATTGGCGGCGACCAGAGCTTTCTTGCAGTCCATCATTCCGGCACCGGTGGCATCACGCAGTTCCTTAACCATTGCGGCAGTAATGTTTGCCATATCTTCAAATCCTCAGTTCAAAAAAGACCGGAATTCCGGCCTTGCAGTTCAAAATCCTGGCGGGCTTCCTGAAAACCCGCCTGCGGGGGCAGAATGCCCCCGCATTGCTTCTGGAAAGAAAGATGCCTTTTATTCGGCAGCCTTCTCGGCAGGGGCAGCGCTCTCGGCGCCCTTGTCCTGCTCGGCCTGCGCGGCCTCCTTGGCAGCCTGTTCGTCAGCCACGAGCTGGGCACGGGCGTTGTTGATTGCCTCAACCACACCCTTGTAGTAAAGCTCGATGGCGCGAATGGCGTCGTCATTTCCCGGGATGACATAGTTAACGCCATCAGGATCGGAGTTGGTATCGACAACAGCTACAACAGGGATGCCCAGATTGTTGGCTTCCTTGATAGCGATGTGCTCAACTTCGGCGTCGATGACGAAAAGGGCATCAGGAAGACCGCCCATATCCTTGATACCGCCGAGTGAACGGTTAAGTTTGTTCAGATCGCGGGTACGCAGAAGAGCTTCTTTCTTGGTCAGTTTTTCAAAAGTGCCGTCCTGGCTCTCGGTCTCGAGATCCTTAAGGCGCTTGATTGACTGACGAACGGTCTTCCAGTTGGTGAGCATGCCGCCCAGCCAGCGGTGGTCAACATAGAACTGACCGCAGGCGGTAGCGGCAGGACCGACCTGATCGCAGGCAGCGCGTTTGGTGCCGACAAACAGGATCTTGCCCTTGTGCGCGACAACGCTGCTAAGGAAGTTTAAGGCGTCCTCATAGCACTGAACGGTCTTATCCAGATTGATGATATGAATGCCGTTTCTGGCACCAAAGATGTACTGTTTCATCTTAGGGTTCCAGTAACGGGTCTGGTGACCGAAGTGAACGCCGGCCTTGAGCATGTCGCGCATAGTAACGGATGACATTTTTATACCTCTTTTAAGGGTTGTGCCTCCACTGCCCCACTTGCCCAACCGCTAACGCGGCACCCCGGGCACAATGTTGATAAGACAGTGTGTGTTTTACAAAAAAATCAAAAAGTTAAGCTTAAATGCCAAAGACATAAAAGCACTGCATTCTAGCATAAAGCCGCTTATTTTTCAAAACGGATCAAATTTGACTCCCCCATAATTTATGCTGTTTCCAGGATTGATGGCTAATTAACGCAAATGATTTGCGTTTTCTGTCTTACCCGCCGTGCATTCGGCTAGAATTCTTTTCACTTTTGGGCGTTCAACAGCGCTCCCGTATGGGTCTCGTTAGAAATCGATGGCCTGATTACGGGTATACTTAAGCTGAGACTTGGATTTAGCAAGGTTTTAAGATGAGTAGCAGAAAGCCAGAAATATCATTAAAGTCACCATCAGAAATTGAAAAAATGCGTGTCGCCGGAGCGCTCGCCGCGCAGGTGCTCGAATACATAGGGCCTTTTGTTGTAGCCGGTGTTACAACAGGCGAGCTTGACGATCGCATGCTCGATTACATTGAGAATACCCAGCACGCCAAATCGGCCGATCTGGGCTATGAAGGCTACCCAAAGGCGACCTGCATCAGCGTCAATGAGGTCGTGTGCCACGGGATACCCGGTGTCCAGCGCCTGCGCAACGGCGATATAGTCAATATCGACGTCACAGTCTTAAAAGACGGTTATCATGGGGACACCTCCAAGATGTACATAGTAGGCGGTCATACCTCTCTGAGAAATGAGCTTTTAGTCAAGTGCACTCAGGAGTCCATGTACGCCGCGATAAAAACCGTCCGTCCCGGTTCAAATCTTACCGAGATCGGAGACGCCATTCAGAAGATTGCAGATCGTTACAAATTCTCAATCGTAAGAGACTATTGCGGTCACGGAATTGGTCTGGGCTTCCACGAAGATCCCCAAGTGCTTCATTACAGAAACAATTACGATCTGCTCATTGAGAAAGGAATGTGCTTTACCATTGAGCCGATGATCAACGCCGGTACCAGCAAGTGCAGGATCAACCACAAGAACGGATGGACCGTAACCACCGCCGATCACCAGCCGTCTGCCCAGTTCGAGCACACTCTGCTGGTTACCGATGACGGATGCGAGATCCTGACTTTGCGCAAGGACGAGGATTTTCCCCGCTTTATCCATCACTGATTTTCAGTGAGGAGGCTCAGGCATGTTTGAGAGCATAAACGTACCCAGAAAAACCATCGAAGGCACCCCGGGGCGGAGCTGTCCTTTTGATGAGCAGGATGCAGATATCTACGATGTCAAATCCTGCCGCGCCCTGCTCTCAAGATTTCAGGACTACCTTTCGGACTGTTTTAAACAGGGCTTTGGGGTTTTGGAACTGCTTGACTGCCGCACCGCTTTTTACGATTCGCTTCTGCGCCGCCTTTTTCTTCAATTCGGACTTGGTGAGAGCGGAGCCCTGGCTCTGATGGCCGTCGGCGGCTACGGCCGGGCCGAAATGTTTCCCGGATCTGACATCGACATCCTGCTTGTCAGCTCAAATGAAGAGATTGGCGATAGTGATGGTACAAAGATCGAGTCATTCATCTCATTTCTATGGGATATCAAGCTTGATCTGGGATCCTCCGTACGCACGGTTCACGACACGATCATCGAGGCAAGGGCTGACATCACTGTAAGAACCAACCTGCTTGAGAATCACCTCATCGCGGGCTCAAGAGATGTCATGTCGTATCTTTTAAAGTGCGTGGATCAGGATCTGTCATGGGATTCCCGCCGTTTCCTTGACGCAAAGGTAAAGGAACAGCAGGAACGCTACCATCAGTACAAGGACACCGTCTATTCCATCGAGCCTGATGTCAAAAACAACCCGGGCGGGCTGCGCGACATTCAGGTACTGCAGTGGATAGCAGCGTTGCACTTTAAAGCCAGAGATACCGAAGCCATGCTCTCGGCGGGTCTGCTTACCGATGACGAGTACGGTGAGCTCATCGAATGCCGGCTTTTTCTCTTTGAAGTGCGATACGCACTTAACATCTGCTCAGGGGGCAGCAACCGTCTGACTCTTGACTGTCAGAAGGCTACCGCGGCTATGCTTGGGTATGGAGAAAAAGGTAATGGTCCCGTGGAGACCATGATGCGCTCGCTTTTCCGCACCTTCAGACGTGTAAGGGAGCTTAGTGAAATCGTCCTGCAGCTTGAGACCATTGCCATAAAAGGCGAGCTTGACGGTGAGGCCGAGCCGGTATTCATCAACAGCTATTTTGTGCAGCGCGGCAAGTACATAGACATACTCGACCACGATCTCTTCCACAATGAACCCGGAATGATGGTGGAGTTGTTCAGGATCATCGCCAAGCACAACGGGATCAGGGATATTCATGTAAACTGCCTCAAGGCTCTGAGAGAAAGCCGGCGCGATCTTACACAGTTTCTAATCGAGATCCCGCGTTGTCGTGAAATTTTCAAACAGGTACTGACCGATCCGGAAAGTCTGACCGTCGCGCTGCCACTGATGCACGAGACCAGAGTTATTTCGGCCTATATGCCACAATGGGAGCGCATTGAGGGGCTGACCCAGTTTGACATGTTCCATATGTTCTCGGTCGATGAGCATACCATCAGGGCGCTTACCAATCTGGTCACGCTTGTGCACTCAGACAACCCTGTATTCTCTTCCTTCAGCGCGGTTATACACCAGCTCTCAGAGCCTGGTCTTCTAAACGTCGCCGCATTTTTGCATGACATAGGCAAGGGACATGGCGGACATCACGCTGAGGAAGGCGCCAAGGAAGCCTACAATTTCTGCCGTCTGCACAGCTTTGCCCCCTATCAGACCGAGCTTATAACCTGGACCATACGCAATCACCTGCTCTTCTCAAGCATAGCGACAAGACGCGATATTGCCGATCCTGAGGTTATAAACAACTTCGCCGCCACCGTAAAGGACGAGGAGCATCTGAACATGCTCTACTGTCTTACCGTGGCCGATATCAGCGCCACCAATGAAAATGAGTGGAACTCCTGGAAGGACAGCATATTCAAGCAGCTCTATATCTCCACAAGACAGGTTTTGCGCCGTGGTCAGGAAAGCGCGCTTGATACAAGCCTTCAGGCTCAGGAGAACCAGCAGCTCATCATCGAAAGTACGCCTGAATTACGCAAATCGGATCTCCTGCGCTATTTTGCCCAGTTCCCGACCCCATACTTTCTCCACTATCAGCCGGTTGAGATCAAATGGCACGCGAGAAACATCCTGCGATACCAGAACAAGGACAAGCCGCTTATTCTGTTTGCCCAGCTTGGGGCCCTTGGAACTGAGCTTCTGCTTTACTACCGCAGTACCTCGCCAATGTTCTTCGGATCAGTCGCTGCCGTAATGGCACGCCGCCACCTGAACGTATTTAGTGCACAGTTCTTTTTAACGCACCATAATTGTGTTCTTTGCACCATTAAATTCCAAAATCGAAAAAACATGCCACTTGACAATGACCGGCTCAACAACCTTCGCAAAGCCATACTCTCGCAGTTTGAGCAACCGGTCTCAGATGTTGAAGTGACAAGGCATTCACAAAGTTTATTCACTGTCCCGACCAGGATAAATTTCCTTACCGATGAAAGCTCCGGGCATTCATCATTTGAGGTATCAACCCTTGACGGCGAAGGGCTGCTGGCTAAGATTGGCATTATTCTCGGGAGATGCGGCTGTCTGATCTCGGCGGCCAGAATCAACACGACAGGCGAACGTGCTGATGACTTCTTTACCGTAACTGATGAAAACGGTCTGCCTCTAAATGAAGCTAAGAAGACCGAGCTCTCCGCGGCCCTTCATAAAGGGCTGGACTGAATATAGCGCCCCTTTTTATTTACAAAGACAAAGGAAATACAAATGTCACTTCAAGATTTACAGGGGATCATTGATGACGCGTTTGAAAACCGCTCATCCATTAGTCCCGATAACGCTCCCGCGGACGTCAGGGACGCTGTAGAGCAGGTTTTTGACGGACTGGATCGTGGTTTACTCCGTGTGGCTGAGAAAAAGGACGGACAGTGGCAGACCAACCAGTGGGTCAAGAAGGCCGTGCTGCTCTCCTTCAGACTGCATAAATCCGAGATCAACACCATGCCTGGCGGAGCTTATTTTGACAAGGTTCCGCTCAAGTTCAACGGTTATGACACTGCCCGTTTTGAAAGCGAAGGACTTCGTGTCTGTCCGGGCGCCGTAGTGCGCCGCGGAGCCTACATCGAGCCTACCGCCGTGCTCATGCCTTCATTTGTCAATGTCGGTGCCCATGTCGGAGCCGGTACCATGGTTGATACATGGGCTACCGTAGGATCCTGCGCTCAGGTTGGCAAAAACGTGCATATCGCCGGCGGCGCCGGCATTGGCGGAGTGCTTGAGCCGGTTCAGGCAGGTCCTACCATTATCGAGGACAACTGCTTCATCGGCGCGCGTTCCGAGGTGGTTGAAGGATGCATCGTAGGTGAAGGCTCAGTGATTTCAATGGGCGTTTTCCTTGGCAAATCGACCCGTATCTATGACCGTACGACCGGCGAGATCTCTTATGGCTACGTGCCTCCGCACTCAGTAGTTGTCGCGGGCAACCTGCCCTCAAAGGATGGCAAGTACTCACTTTACGCCGCGATCATCGTAAAGCACGTTGATGAGCGTACCCTCTCAAAGGTTGGCATAAACAGCCTGCTTCGCGAGACCATGGATGAGATCCATGGCTGATTTGAAATAGTCCTGTTACACATCGGGCCGCGTTCGCGGCCCGTTTTGTTTGTTTGAGTGATTTTATTCAGAACTTTTTGCCAGTTATTCAGTCGACATTCTCAGTCGACTCATCTGGCAATTCCTCACGGTCATAGCTGAGGTTCAAAAGCGCGTTGGTCTGCTGTACGACTGCCATGCCTTTCACCAGAGATGCGCGCCATGACGGAATAACCCCGGAATGCTCGAGCTGATCGGTATACGCGCAAAGAGCGTCGTAGTACTGTTTCCACAGATCGTTTACTTTCGCCAGCTCTGCCGTATCACTGCCTGATACCTGCCCTATCGAATCCAGACGGTTTGAAAGCTCCTGCTCATAATTTCTGTAATAGCGGGAATTCTCATAAGAGCATATATCAGCGTCCCGGCTGGCAATGCACTGACGCATCAGGAAATAGTCACCAAAGCCGTAGATCTTGTACAAAGACAGAAGCGAGAGCGTAAGCTTAGCTCTGGGTGTTGTGCCTACCGCGTCATCAACATTGTCATTAAAAAATGAGCTGTCGCGCCAGGCTTTGGAAAAAGCGTCCCATTTGGCGACCACGTCATCAAGATACGGATTTCTGAGTCCTCCGACCCTGAGATCCGCAGCCACGCCTTTAACACATGAATCTGACGCGTAGAAATACTCGCTTCCGCCCTCGCCATCAAAGAAAGAGCAGACCGATTCAAGATATTCCCCGCTCACGGTGTGACCATTTGTGCCCTGCGCAAAAGCGTTTTTCTGTTTTAGGATCACTCCCTCAGGCATTCCCGCGATGTGCCAGACTCTTAGGAGCATAGTGCGGTAAACCAGCGGACGCAGAGCCTGAGCCTCGCGGGTTGAAGGGAGTGATGAACAGAATTCGCGATAGAACTCGCCCCACTCTTTTAAGGCTTCCTCAAAAGTCGAAACTGTCTTGATCGAAGCGTGAAAACGCCTTGAGAGAACCGAGGTGTACTTTAACTGCTCAAGCTCATAGCGGTTGTCAGTATCGTACAGGAAGGTGGTCGGATCGCCGTTGAGGTTGATGATGTCAAAGTATGACTGAGGGAACTGACGCACCTTACGGCCACCGGACAGTGCGTAAAGCGAGAGATACCATTCCCTGCCGTCAGCTTTTGTTTCATCACTGATCTCACTGCCGCTTTGAGCCACAGCCTCATTCCAGAGAGTGGTATAGCGCTCAAAATGCGAGCCTTTGGAGTTAAAAACCCTGTCAAGGAACGACAGCGGTCCTATACCCTGACGGGAATAGAAACGATCCAGGGCAAATCTGCAGCCTGAGGAATTGTTGTATCTGAAATGACCGTTTTTAAAGTCGGTGCACAGTGTTTCAAGATCGCTCTTCCCGGGATACTTCGAAAATCCGCTTTGCGGCCATAACAGTGATGAGATCAGCGGCTTGTCACACGAGAAATCTTTTGTAAGACAGAGAGCAGTGCACTCAGAGGCAACTTTACGCATGGTAAGGTCAGAGCCTGTCATGGGTACTGAGAGTTTTTCAGGAAGTCCAAGTAATTTCGCGTCCTGCGGCGTAAAGCTGAATTCAAGCAACGGGCTGTCGCGCAGGCTTATGATCAGTGCCTGATCTATCTGAAACTCAAGTGAATTTCCTGATGCCTCGGCATAAACCTTCGAATTTAGGGTATCAGACTTAACCCCTACCTGCATGACGATGTCATTGTTTACAGTTGTGGGGAGCAGAAGTGTAAAACGATAGGAATAGCCCGCGTTCTTCGCGCAAAGGACAGTCTGGAGCTGGGTATTATGCTCGGTATTTACAAACGCCGAGACCTCCGACTCATCATCAGAGTAATTAAGCTCTCCTGCCTCCCACATCGGCGCGGCGTAAACACAGGAGATCAATCCCGCTATACCAATACTACCCGCTAACTTAAACATCTTTAAATTCTAGTGTCTGTTCTTACGATGCGTATACTAGCGAAATTTTTCATTTTAGGCTTAACGCTAATTGAAAATAATTGTCTCTTCAGAAAGTTAATTTCCCGATCCGGCATAGTGCGCGGACGGACAAGCCAGTTATCCGAAGCATTGCACTCATACCCCTGACCGCAATTGGACATTGAGCGCAAAAAAAAACCGGACGCGTCTGTGCGTCCGGTCTTATCTGCTTTGTTTAGGCTTTAACCACCAAAGTTATCGAAGAAGATCGAGTCATCCTCGACACCCAGTGAATGAAGCATGTCAACCGCGGACTTGGTCATCATCGGAGGTCCGCACATGTAGTACTCACAGTCCTCAGGATTCTTGTGAGCCTTGAGGTACTGCTCGTAGAGCACGTTGGCGATGAAGCCGGTCAGACCGGTCCAGTGATCCTGAGGCTGAGGATCTGACAGAGCCAGATGCCAGGTGAAGTTCGGATGCTCCTTGGCCAGCTGGTTGAAGTCGTCGATATAGAAAGCCTCGCTCAGTGAACGGGCGCCATACCAGAACGAGATCTTGCGCTTGGTGTTAATACGCTTTAACTGATCAAAGATGTGCGAACGCATAGGAGCCATGCCGGCGCCGCCGCCGATGAATACCATCTCGGCGTCATCCTCTTTGGCGAAGAATGAACCGAACGGACCGGAAATAGTCACCTTGTCACCAGGCTTCAGGCTCCAGATGTATGAGGACATGATCCCCGGAGGAGCGCTGGGGTTGGAGAACGGAGGTGTCGCCAGACGCACGTTCAGCATGATAAGTCCCTTCTCTCCAGGGTAGTTGGCCATGGAGTAAGCGCGGATTGACGGATGGTCGACCTTTGAAACCAGCTTGTCAAAGTGGAAGTGCAGGAACGCTCCCTTGTACTGAGGCTCGATATCGAAGTCTTTGTAGTACACGGTATGAGCAGGCGCTTCGATCTGAATGTAACCGCCGGCGCGGAAAGGAACTTCCTCGCCCTCAGGTACCTTCAGACGCAACTCCTTGATGAAGGTTGCCACATTGTGGTTGGAAATGACGGTACATTCCCATTTTTTCACGCCGAAAACCTCAGGAGGAAGTTCGATGTTCATGTCGGTCTTTACCGGGACCTGGCATGCCAGACGCCATCCTTCTTTGATTTCGCGCTTGGTGAAGTGTGAATACTCCACCGGCACGACATTGCCGCCACCTGAAAGAACCTTCAGACGGCACTGACCGCAGGCGCCGCGTCCGCCGCAGGCGGATGACACGAACACACCCTTGTCAGAGAGAGTGTTCAAAAGCTTGCCGCCAGCCGGGACAGTCATTGCCAGCTTCGGATCGCCGTTAACGCCAATGGTCACATCTCCAGATTTGACCAGAAATTTTTTGGCGATGACGATCAGGGCAACGAGTACGGCAATGATGATGACGAACATCAGCACGCCGGCTACGATTGTTTCCATGTATCCTTATCCCCCTGTTAGAGCTGGATACCAGAGAAGGACATGAAGGCAATAGCCATCAGACCCGCAGTGATAAAGGTTAAGGGCAGCCCGTGGAGACCGGCCGGAGCGTCTGAGTATTTAAGACGCTCGCGGATCGCGGCCAGCAGGACAATTGCCAGAGCCCATGAGGCGCCTGAACCAAAGCCGTAAACCACCGATTCCGGGAAGTTATAGTCGCGCTGTACCATGAATGACACACCGGCGAAAATAACGCAGTTAACGGTGATGAGCGGAAGGAAGATGCCCAGAGCGGCGTACAGCGAAGGCACGTACTTGTCCAGGAACATCTCCAGCACCTGCACGATAGCGGCGATAACGCCGATGTAGGTGATGAAGCTCAGGAACGAGAGGTCAAGTCCGGGAACCAGGGCATCAGGCTTTAAGATGTAAGTGTTGATCAGGTTGTTAGCCGGTACGGCAAGTACCTGAACCATGATCACAGCGCATCCCAGACCCGCCGCGGTAGATACTTTCTTTGACACTGCAAGGAAAGTACACATACCCAGGAAGAAGGCCAGAGCCATATTCTGGATGAAGATGCTCTGAACCAGGAGAGAAATGTAATGCTGTAACATTATCAGTAATCCTCCCTGTGGGTGTCATATTCCCGGGGTTCCTGGAGATCCTTACGGAAGGTCTTCACAAGCCAGATCAGAGATCCGAGCAGGAAGAAGCCGCAAGGAGGCATCACCAGAAGTCCGCATGGCACATACCAGCCGCCATTATTGACAGTCTGGAATACGGTCATGCCAAACCAGGTTCCGGCACCGAAGATTTCACGGATTGTGCCTACAACGCAAAGTACCAGCATATAGCCAAGTCCGTTGCCAAGACCATCGAAGAACGATGGTATAGGCGGGTACTTGAGGGCAAAGCCTTCGGTACGACCCATCACGATGCAGTTGGTGATAATCAGACCGACATACACGGAGAGCTGTTTGGACAGATCAAAGGCAAAGGCCCTTAAGATCTGGTCAACCAGAATCACCAGCGAGGCGATGATGGTCATCTGGGCGATGATTCGCACACTGCCCGGAATGAGCTTTCTAACGAGTGAAACCGCCAGGTTGGAGAACGCGGTGACGCAGGTCACTGCAACGCCCATCACGAAAGCGGTCTTCATGCTAGAAGTAACCGCAAGCGAAGAGCAGATACCCAGTACCTGAATCATCACCGGGTTGTTGGCAATGAGCGGCTCCAGGAAAGACTGCTTTGCGCTAGGGACTTTCACAGCTTCAGTCATTTGTTGATCTCCCCCTTGCTGAGATTCTTCAGGAAAGGCTGATAGGCCTTGCCAAGCCAGTAGCGTGAGAAACCGTCAACACCGCGGCTGGTAAGGGTCGCGCCTGACAGGGCATCAACCTGGAAGTCTTTGCCCGCGCCCTGATGATCGGCGTTCTTTACGATGCCGAACTTGTAGGCGCCATCAGCGTCATTGACATGCTTGTTTACCCACAGAGCCTGCCAGCGGGGATTCTCAATCTCTCCGCCAAGACCCGGGGTCTCACCGTGATCGTAGAAGGTAACACCCTTGATGGTGTTGCCGTCTTTAGGATCAACAGCCACATAGCCATAGATGGTTGACCACAGACCCTGACCATAGAACGGGAGGATCACGCGGACAACGTTGCCCTGATCATCTTTGGAGAAGTAGACCGGCATGACCTTGGAGCGGGTTCTGATCCCGGCAGTGTCGTCATCCTTGGCGATGGCGTCAGAGGTCTCGGGCTTCTTGCCCAGTGACTTGAAGTCATAACCGTCTATCTTTTCCTGAGACAGACCATTGTCAGCCAGAGTGCCGGTGGCGAGATCCACCAGATGAGCCTCAATGTGCTTCTTATAGGTGGAAGCCACGCTGCCTTCAACATCAAAGCCTGAGACCTTGAGGATGTTGGACTGGCGATCGTTAGCGATGGCGGCGGCCTTATACGGGTTTAGTGCCACAACGGCGCTTGATACGAGTACCGAGCAAACCAGGCAGAACCCGATAATGATTACAAACGTACCAAGTACGGAATCTTTATTCAGCTTGAACACGGACGCGTCTCCTCTGAATATTGCGCTTGGTTGCCAGGTAGTCAAACAAAGGAGCCCAGCAGTTAGCGAACAGGATGGCCAGCATCATGCCCTCAGGATACGCGGGATTGACCACGCGGATGAGGATCACCATGACACCGATCAAGATGCCGAAGGCCCACTTGCCCGGGTTGGTGAAAGCGCTGGAGACAGGATCGGTTGCCATGAATACGGCACCGAAAGCAAAACCGCCCAATACCAGGTGCCACTCAAACGGCATGGAGAACATGGCGTTGGTGGTAGAACCGATGGCGTTGAACATCAAGCTGGTAAGGAAAGCTCCGATGACCACGCCCAGCATGATCCTCCATGAGGCGATTCCGGTCACGAGGATCAGGAAAGCGCCGACGAGAATCATCAGGGTTGAGCCTTCGCCGATGCTTCCCGGGATATTTCCGAGGAAGGCATCCATCCAGGTGATGGCGTTACCAGCGCTGTCTTTGAGCGCGTCAGCGCCGCCTGCTGCCCACTGGGCAAGCGGGGTAGCGCCGGAGAAGCCGTCAACCGGAACCCAGCAATTGGTACCTGATATATATGCCGGATACGCAAAGAACAGGAACGCGCGGCCCGCGAGAGCCGGGTTGATGAAGTTGCGGCCGGTACCACCGAACATTTCCTTACCGATGAGGACGCCGAAGCTGATGCCGAGGGCGGCCTGCCAGAGAGGCAGTGTAGGAGGAACAATCAGGGCAAACAGAATTGAGGTAACGAAGAAGCCTTCGTTGATCTCGTGTTTGCGCACGATGCAGAAGAGCACTTCCCAGAACGCACCGACGGCGAAAACCACGATGTAGATCGGAAGGAAGTAGATCGCGCCTAATACAAACCTGCTCAGAAAGCCGGCATCAGAACCGAGGCTTCCACCAAGAAGCTGCAGAATGGCGTAATGCCAGTCTGCGCTCAACAGGCTGTAGGAAGCGCCGGCTACGTCAGCCGCGTTAGGCAGACTTGCGATAGCGTTGATGGTCTGGTTACCGACGTTGTACCAGCCCCAGAACATGGTCGGGAAAACCGCGAGCCAGACAATGATCATAATGCGCTTCATGTCGGTAAAGTCGCGCACATGTGTCCTGCCGGTGGTTACCCTGCCGCTGCTGTACAGGAAGGTAAAAGTACCTTCAAAGAGCGGGTAGAACCATGAAAGCAGGCCACCCTTGGTAAACAGCAGAGAATATTTTTTGAGTAAGCTAAGCACTCTATTAGCCCTCCACTTCGATCTTGGTCAGGCTTCTGCGAAGGAGCGGACCGTAATCGATCTTGCCCGGGCAGACATAGGTGCACAGAGCCACATCTTCCTCAGAGAGCTCCAATATACCTAAGAGAACAGCCTGATCAGTGTCGTTCATGTCGATGGCGCGCATCAGCATGGTCGCCTCGACGTCCTGAGGCATCACCTTCTCATAAGTACCGATCGGGAGGATCGGACGCGGACCGCCGTTTAAAGCAGTATTGAAGGTGTACTCGGACGGATGAATAAAGCCTGAGAGGAACGCGCGGGTAACGGAATGACGGTGAGCGCCGATTCCCATCCAGTTCTTAAGGAAGAATTCATTCTGGTTGCCTTCCTCAAGGAAAGCTATACCGTAATGGAAACGTCCCAGGAAATTGAACGGAGCCTCGACCTTGTTGCCGTAAAGCACGGTACCGGAGATCACGCGCACGCCCTGCTTTGACTCGTTGTACTCACCAGTAACCAGCTCATCAACGTTGGCGCCCTGAACGGTTGAGATCAGGCGCGGATTCTTGGCGAGCGGGCCGCCGATTGAAACAACGCGGCGGTTGTAATACTCACCCTCGGTGAAGAGATGGCCGATGGCGATCACGTCCTGATAGCCGATGTACCACACGGTCTTGGTCTCGCTGACCGGATCAAGATAATGAATGTGGGTTCCGGCAAGTCCGGCAGGATGCGGTCCGACAAAGGTCTCAACCTTGATGTTGGAGGCCTGAGGTACCGGGAGTTCGTCAGCGCCTTTGCAGACGTAGACAGGCATCTCACCTATGCGGCTTAAGACTGTAAGGCCGTCTTTGAAGGCATCCTTCTGCGAGTCGATAACCACTTTGGCGTCAGGGGCCAGCGGATTTGTGTCCATGGCGGTGACGAAAATGGAGTGCGGCAGAGTGCCGACTTTAGGGCTCTTGTCGAACGGACGGGTACGGAAGGCGACCCACATGCCCGATTCGATGAGCTCGTCGGTGACGTCTTTTGATGAAAGCTCTGACAGTTTGTCAGAAGGAGTCTTGCGGAACTCCACACTCTCACCGTCAGGGTCTACCTGAATGACAACATTCTGAAATACGCGGCGCACACCGCGGGTTACTGCCTTTACAGTACCGGCGCAGGGAGCGGTGAAGCGTACACCAGGATTCTTCTTGTCTTCAAAGAGGACCTGACCTTTTTTGACCTGCTGGCCGGCTTCAACAGCCATCGAAGGACGCAGACCCTGATAGTCAGGACCCATAAGCCCGACAGTCTTGACCGCCGGTCCTTCACTGATGACCTGTTTAGGCTTGCCACCGATAGGCAGATCCAATCCTTTTTTGATTTTGATCATAGGTGACGATTCCAATTTTAAAATGCCCGGGGCATCGATGCCCCATAGGGTGCGGCACGTGAGCGCACGCTGTTTTAATCTAATGCGTGATCTCAGGGCACTTTTGCACCCGCTAAATTTTATCACAGAATGCTGATATGACCGTGTATAAGCGATGTAAAGAATATTGGCAAATCCTGGATACGGGAAATTGTGTTTTTATCCTGAAATGTCAGAAAATCAGGATCTTCAACCCATCAGAAGCGCGATTGCGCGGGATTAGAAATTTTTTTTAGAAGTTCAGCTTCCGCCGAGGGAGGTTTATGGAATTTCGGTTTTGGGTTCACCCTTAAAAGGAGCTATCCAGATGAGCAGCGCCATCCCAGGGATCGCAAGGATCACGCAGAGAATAAAGAAATTTTCCCATCCAAGATGATTTATCAGGATCCCGGTCATTGCATTGCAGAAGGTGCGGGGAACCGCTGAGAGTGAGGTAAGAATGGCAAACTGGGTTGCCGTGTACTCAGGATTTGTTATCGAGGCTATATAGGATACGAAGGCGGCGGTACCAAGCCCTGATCCTAGCGCCTCGGCGCCCACGGCAAACGAGAAAAGCCATAACGAAGGTATTCCGCTTTTACCTGCGTGCGCGAGAATGGCCAGAGCGGCTATGGTAACCATCTGTCCCGCCCCGAAGACCCACAGCGCCCTACTGATCCCTATTCTGAGCATAAAAAGCCCGCCCAGGATCCCGCCTGCCACCGTTGACCACAGCCCGACATTTTTCGCGATGATCCCTATGGTCGCAAGGTCGTATCCGAGATCAATATAAAAAGGGGTGGCCAGAGCCGTTGCCATCGAATCCCCCAGTTTATAAAAAAACACAAAGGCAATGATTAAAAGTGCGTGCGATAGCCCGTTACGGCCTATGAAATCACGCCATGGCTCAACCACAGCCGCTTTCAGCGTCCTCGGGGCAAGCGCAGTCTTCTTTTCTTTTGCCCTGAGGGTTATGAGAAACCCGGGGAGCAGGCAGAGCGCGGTTAGTACAAATACCGCCTCCCAGGGCAGAAACTGGGCAATTATCAGCGACAAGCCCCCGGGAACCAGACCGGCTATACGATAGGCATTTACAAATAGCGAATTGCCAAGTCCCATTTCGCTGTCGCTTAAAAACTCGCGGCGCATCGCGTCAATCGCGATGTCCTGAGTCGCGGAGCACACCGCCACGGCCAGAGCAAGCCATGCCGCCGCAAGAAAATGCGCTCCGCAAAAGCCCATCATGGCAATGCTCAGCATCAGCAGGATCTGGGTTGCGAGGATCCAGCCGCGTCTGCGCCCAAGCCCAAAAATCTCAAAACGGTCAAGGAGCGGAGCCCAGGCAAACTTCCAGGTATACGGGATCATTACCAGGGAGAAGAAGCCGATCACGCTCAGATCGGCTCCCTGCTTTCTTAGAAAAGCCGAAAGCAGGGTTATGAGAACGTAAAGAGGCATGCCCGAGGAGAAGCCGAGCACTATGCACATTCCCATTCTCGGTGAGAAAACCGAGGCGGAGAATTTCCTTAAACCGTCCCCCATCGGGGCATCAGTCCCTGAAATTCTCAAACTGAAGCGGCTGCTCAAAGTCCGCGCCGCGCACCAGCGCTATCGCAGCCTGCAGATCATCGCGTTTTTTCCCTGAGACACGCACCGTGTCACCATCCATCTTTGGATCAACCTTTATTTTGGCGTCCTTGATCAGTTTTATGATTTTCTTTGCAAGCTCTCTGTCTATTCCCTGCTTGAAGGAGACAGTCTGGATCGAGCGCTTGCCTGATCTTGTAACGGCAGAGAATTCGGCTGATCCGGCCTCAATTCCGCGTTTGGCAAGCTTGGTTCTCAGGATCTCGTCCATCTGCTGGATTTGAAACTCCTCAGGAGCGTCAAGTTTGATCTGCAGATCTTCCTTTGAAAGTTTGTACGATGACTCGGTGCCGCGGAAGTCATAGCGTCCCTGCAGCTCGCGCGAGGCGTTGTCCACCGCGTTTTGCACCTCATCTTTCTTGATCCTGGAGACGATATCAAACGAAGGCATTATTAAGCTCCCTGTGTTTTACGCGCGCCATCTTTCAGGCACGCTGTTAATAATTTCAATATTCCCTAAGCCAGGGCTTTAATCTTTCGATTATTCCATCAGCGTCGAGTTTGAGTTCCTTCAGGATTGAGGCGCGTGTGTCTTCCATGATGAAACGATCTGGTATGCCCGCGCACAGCACGCGGCAACGGTAGCCTTTTTCCTCAAAATAGCTCGCGATCTCCTCGCCAATGCCGCCCTCGCGTGCCCCTTCCTCGACAGTAAGCAGTACCCTGCAGCGTTTGCCCACCTGATCGAGAAAATCATAGTCAAGCGGCTTGATAAAACGCATGTCAGCAAGCGTAATTCCAAGCTCCGAGCATGGTTTTTCAAGTGATAACGCGACAGGGCCGAACGCGGCGATCGCCAGATCTCCCCCGCGGTCGCTAAGCACCCTGGCCTTGCCAATTTTTATGGTTTCATCCGCTCCGATTTTCCTCCCGGATTCAGTCCCCTCGGCTCTTGGGAAACGGACGACACAGGGGTGAGCACAGGCGTAGCCTGTGTTTAACATCAGGTACTCCTCATCAAGGCTTGATGGCGCCATGATGACGAGATTGGGAACGGTACGCATGTAGGCTATGTCAAAACAGCCCTGATGCGACGGGCCGTCAGGACCTACAATTCCGCCGCGGTCTACCACCAGCATCGCGGTCAGATCCTGAAGCGCGAAATCATGAATTATTCCGTCATAGGCGCGTTGCAGGAAGGTGCTGTATATATTCACCACCGGGTGAAGTCCACCGGCCGCGAGACCCGACGCGAAAATCATGGCGTGCTGTTCGGCTATTCCAACGTCATAGAACTTGTCAGGAAAGCGCGCAGCAAAATTGCTCATTCCTGAGCCCACCCTCATTGCCGGTGTTATAGCCGCGAGCCTGGGATCAATTTCCGCACGGTCACAAAGCCAGCGTCCAAACTGCGCCGAGAAGGTCTTTTGAGAGGTTTTGATATCCTCTATGCCATGATCAGGATCGAATACCGGCACGCCGTGATAGCCGATGGGATCAGCCTCGGCGGGCGGATAGCCTTTGCCTTTTTTTGTAAATACATGCAAAAACTGCAGTCCGCCTATAGCCTTGAGATTTCTCAGAATGGCTATAAGCCCGAGCACGTCATGTCCGTCCACGGGACCTGAGTAGTTAAACCCCAGCTCCTCAAAAAGCGTTCCGGGCATCACCATACCCTTGACATGCTCCTGAGCGCGCAACGCCAGCTCGTGAATGGCCGGAAGCTTTTTTAATACCTGCTGCCCGCCCTTCATAAGCTTCACATAGTGAGGATTAGTGAGAATTGTCGTAAGCCTTCTGGCAACCGCGCCTACATTGTGTGAGATGGACATTTCGTTGTCATTGAGGATCACCAGCATGTTGAGATCCTTCATCTCTCCGGCGTTGTTTAGGGCCTCATAGGCGGCGCCTCCTGAAAGCGCGCCGTCACCTATTACCGCGACAGTCTCGTTTGAAAGGCCCAGACGTTTTTGCGCCACCGCAAGTCCCAGAGCCGAGCCTATTGAGGTTGAGGCGTGACCGGTGCTTATAAGATCATACGGGGTCTCTCCGCGCCAGATAAAAGCGTGAAGACCGTTTTTCTTGCGTATGGTCTTGAGCTCCTCGCGGTGACCGGTGAGGATCTTGTGCGGGTAGGCCTGATGCCCGACGTCCCACACAAGCTTGTCATCAGGTGTGTTAAAAACATAGTGAATGGCAACGGCAAGCTCAACTGTCGCCAGCCCTGACGCGAGGTGACCTGCGGTCTTGCTTATAGTATCGATAAGATACTCGCGAAGCTCAGAGCACAGTTGGGGCAGTTCGCTCTCGCTGAGCTTTCTCAAATCCTCAGGACTGTTAATACTGTCTAGCAGCTTTCCCATTGCTTTAATGATCCCTGCTGACTGTAAAATCGGCAAACTGCATCAGGATTGAAGTATCCCCTTTTATTGACAAAAGAGCGTCCTTAGCCTCAGACGCGGTCTTTTTGGCGTAACGCACGGCTTCATCAACTCCCATCAGGGAAGGATAGGTGCTTTTCTCCTCTTTGAGATCCGAACCCGCGTTCTTGCCTAAAGTAGCGCTGTCCTCAGTCACATCCATGACATCATCCCAGATCTGGAAGGCCAGGCCTACGAGGCGTGAATATTTATCAAGGACTTTCCAGACCTCCGGATCCCGCTCTCCCCCGCATCTTGCGCCCATGAGAACCGAGGCGCGGATGAGTGCTCCGGTTTTCTTTGAATGAAGCAGCTTTAATGGTTCAAGCGCGAGGTGTTTATGCTCGGCCTCAAGGTCAAGCTGCTGTCCGCCGCACATGCCTTCATAACCTGCGCCGTGTGAAAGCAGGTTTATGAGCTTCACGCAGGACGCCGGATCTATTCCCGAGGCAGGATCGGAGAGAATTTGAAAAGCCAGTGCCTGAAGGGTGTCGCCGATAAGAAGAGCTCCGGCCTGACCGAACTTCACGTGTACCGTTGGGTTACCGCGCCTTAGGGTGTCATTGTCCATCTCCGGCATGTCATCATGCACAAGAGAATAGGAATGGACGCACTCAACCGCGGCTGCCGGGTGATCCAGAAGTTTGTCATCAGTATTAAAAAGTCTGCCGGTTGCGTAGACCAGAAGCGGGCGGGCGCGTTTACCGCCTATAAGCAGCGCGTATTCAAGCCCCTGCTTGAGCGATGGGACATCATCATCAAGAGAGCTAACATATGAGCGCATGAAGGAGGTCACACGCTTATTTGCGTACGACGCGAACTCAGACAGGGAGAGGCTCACCATGGCACCTCATCATCCTGTTCACTCTGTGGATCAGCGTTATCAGAATCATTCTGGACTTTCACGTCCTCCATGGCTCTGCGCGCCTTTTCCCTCGCCAGGGTGACCTTCTGATTCATCGCGTCGAGCATGGACTTGCATTTGATCGCGGTGTTCATGCCTTCCATGTAGGCTTTTATCGACTCATCGACGGTAAGTTTGCCTTCCTCTAATCTGTCCACCTGAGACTCAAGATCTCTAATGAGCTCGTCAAGCGTTTTTTCTCCGGATGGTTTGGCAGATGTCAAAATATGCCTCCATGACAAGCCTCCGCGGAAAATCCGCGGAGACAGAGTTTTTTATGAACGTAAGGAAGCGCCGAGCTTCTCGGACGCTTCTTTGACGATTGAGCCTGCTATGGCGTCAACCTGCGCGTCTTCAAGCGTACGCTCAGGGTCGCGCAACACCACGCCAAGAGCAACGCTGCGGCTGTCGCCCAGCTTCTCATCCTCAAAGACGTCGAAAACCAGAACGTTCTCAAGCAGTTTTCCGCATGACTTACGGATCAATGAGAGCAGATCGCTTACGCTTACGCTCTTTGAGATCACGAACGCGAAATCGCGGCGGACCGAAGGGAACTTGGTAAGCGGCTTGTACTGCGGAACCACGCGAGAGGCTAAAGCCTCACGTTTGATTTCAAAGACACCTACATGACCTTTTATTCCAAGCTTCTTTTGCGCGAGCGGATGGAGCATGCCGACGAAGCCGACCTTTACGCCGTTTTTGTAAATATCGGCCCCCTGCCCCGGATGCAAGGCGCGCTCGTCAGTGCGTCTGAACTCAAAAGCGTCAGGATCTGATGTTACGGAGATAAGTTGCTCGACATCACCCTTAATGTCAAAGAAGTCTACGCTCTTCTCCCTGATGCCCCAGGTCTCGTCATAGCGCTCACCGGCCGCGACTCCGGCGACCATAGGCTCCTGAAGCACTCCGTTCTCGGCGCACTCGTCCTTGATGTAACGAAGTCCCTGCTCAAACAGGCGCACCCGTTTCTGCTGGCGGTTCAGATTGTACTTGGCCGCCTCGCAAAGCGCGGCGAGCAGAGTGGTGCGCATCGCCGAGAGCTCAGGTGAGATAGGCGATGTAAGCATCAGCGGGCTAACGTCATTGAATACCTTGAGCCAGTCCGGATGGGTGAATGAATAGGTTATCGCCTCACTGTAGCCGCGTGAGACCAGAGACTGTTTTATCTCATAGTCCTCCACGTCCTCCTCACGGCAGGCCTTCATGGTAAGAGCGGCTATCTGGGATGTGGCCGGTATGGAGTCATACCCGTAAATTCTCGCCACCTCCTCGATGAGATCCTCTTCAATGGCTATGTCAAAGCGGAAGGACGGTGACACACAGTCAATGCCGTCATCTTTTCTCACAGGGCTGAGCTCAAGGCGGTCGAGAATATCGAACACTGTGTCATGATCGATGCGCTCTCCGAGCACGCGCTCAAGCTTCTCATAGCGCAGATGAATGCTCTTTGAGGAAGGCAAATCGTCTTTGCTCACGGCCTCGGTAACAGGACCAGCTTTGCCACCTGCGATCTCAAGAATAAGATCGGTTGCGCGCTCAATGGCGCGCTTCTGCCCCGCGTAATCAACGCCTCTTTCAAAACGACGCGCAGCCTCGGTATCAAGTCCGTATTCTCTGGCTCTGCCCTTGATGGCGTCAGGGGTGAAGAACGCGCTTTCGAGCAGCACGTCGGTGGTATTCTCGTTTATTCCCGATTTCTCACCGCCAAAAATTCCGGCAAGAGCCGCAGGTCCCTCATCATCGCAGACAAGCAGGGTATTGGATTTGAGCTTGAGCTTCTCGCCAGAGAGCACGGTGAGCTCCTCACCTTCTGTGGCCATTCTTACGGTTATTCCGCCTTTTAAAAGGCTCAAATCGAAAGAATGCAGAGGCTGGCTGTACTCGAGCATCACATAATTTGTGACGTCGACAACCGGGCTTATCGCGCGGATGCCGCAACGACGCAGACGCTCGGTCATCCACAGAGGACTTCTGGCCTTCTGATCTATGCCTCTTATGACGCGGCAGAGATAACGCGGGCATTTCACGGTGTCATCAACCTTTACGCTTACAGCGTCATCAATTGACACTTTGGCGTCTGCCACCTCAGGGGCTTTGAGTTTCTGGCCGGTCAGTACCGCGACCTCCCGGGCTATTCCCATGATGCCAAGGCAGTCGGCGCGGTTGGTGGTAAGGTCGATGTCAACAACCGTGTCATCAAGCTTGAGATAGTCATGCAGATCAGTACCCACTGGAGCATCATCAGGCAGTTCGATAATGCCATCGGATTCCTCGGCCATGCCAAGCTCCTTATATGAGCAGAGCATACCGTAGGACTCAACCCCGCGCAGTTTGGCGCTCTTCATCTTCATGTCACCGACGCATCCGCCGATGAGCGCACAGCAGACTTTAAGTCCGGCGCGCACATTGGGTGCGCCGCAGACTATCTGCAATATCTCGCCTGTACCGGCGTCCACCTTTGTAAGATGCATGTGATCAGAATCAGGGTGAGGCACGCACTCCAGAACCTTGGCTACCACCACCTTCTCAAATTTTCCGCACGGGGCGCTCGCGGTATCTACCTCGAGGCCTGCCATGGTTATGCGGTCGCACAGCTCATCGGGGCTGAGCTTGTTGGGGACCAGTTCGTCGACCCATCTCTTGTTAAAAAGCATGTTTTTCTCTTCCTAAATCCGTTGTGACCGCATTCAGGCAAACTGCCTGAGGAAACGCAGATCGTTCTCAAAGAACGCGCGCAGATCGTTTACGCCGTAACGCAGCATGGTAAGTCTCTCAATTCCCATGCCAAACGCGTAGCCGGTGTATTTGTCAGTATCAATTCCAAGGTTTCTCAGTACATTGGGATGAACCATACCGCACCCAAGCACCTCAAGCCATTTGCCGCCCTTGCGTCTCAAGTCAGCCTCGGCTGAAGGCTCGGTGAAAGGGAAATAAGAAGGACGGAAACGCACCTCAAGCTCCTCTTCAAAGAAGTTGAGCAGGAAAGTATGCAGCACGCCCTTAAGATCGGAAAAAGAGACCTTTTCATCGACCACCAGACCTTCGACCTGATGGAACATCGGTGTGTGGGTCATATCGTAGTCATTACGGTAAACCCTGCCAGGGGCGATCATCCTTATAGGAGGCTTCTGAACCTCCATGCAGCGGATCTGCACTGACGATGTCTGGGAGCGCAGCAAAAGCCCGTTTTCCAGCATGAAGGTATCATGCGAGGCGCGCGCCGGATGGTTGGGCGGCAGATTTAACGCGTCAAAGTTGTGGTAATCATCCTCAATTTCAGGACCGCCTACCACATCAAAGCCCATGGATCCGAAAAGTTCGCGGATACGGCGCACCGTACGGCTCACCGGGTGAACGGAACCCGCGGCGTCACGGCGTCCTGGCAGAGTGATGTCAACCGTCTCTGAACTGAGTTTTTTCTCAAGATCGCTTCGCTCTATCTGCTCGCGGCGTGACTCTATGGCGTCAACCACTGCCTGACGGGCGGCATTTATAACAGCGCCACGCGCGGGGCGTTCCTCTTTTGAAAGGGCGCCTAGTTCACGCATAAAGCCAGCAAACACACCTTTCTTTCCAAGGTAGTCAACCCTTACGGCATCAAGAGATGGCAGATCCGGGGCGGCTGCGGCCGCCTTTACGCCGCTGTCCCTGGCTTCGTCTAATTTATCCATTTTTAGTGCTCATTTTCGGGCGGGGCACCGCGCCCCGCGTTTATTGCTAATTTGTGATCCTGATATTATGGCTTTTTTAGACGCTTTTGAAAACAGCGCCCGCATATACATCACCCCTGCGCCCCTGCGCCCCTGTTAAAATGGGCGCAGTATCAAAAGGAATTTTTAATATGAAGCTCTTTTACCCTCTTGAAGTCTCCATGGCTTTACGCTTCATCTTCTCAGGCAGAAACCACCGTTTCGCCAGTTTCGTCGCCGCACTGGCGACTCTGGGCACGGCCATAGGCGTATGCGCCCTCATAACCGTAGCCTCGGTCATGCAGTCGCTGCAGGGAAGGCTGAGCTCATCACTGCTGGGAAGCTCCCCTCACATAGTCGCGCTCACAAGCCCGGACAATGAGGAAAAACTCCTGAAACTGCCGCACGTTCTTGCCGCTGGACCTTTCGTAAGCGCGCGGGCGCTGCTTCAGACAAAAAATGGTATGGGACTTGTAAACCTCATGGGCTATGATCCGGCGCTTGTAAAATTATCCGACAAAGCCCAAAACACCGCGCTTGACCTTGGCGAAGTTCCACCCGCCGGTTCCTTCAGACTCAACGCCGGCGGAGTGCTTTATGACCGTTTCGGACTTGAAAGCGGCGACAGGGTTATGCTCACCTCGACCATCAACGCGCGCTATACAGTCGCCGGTCTTACTCCGGTTCGCCGCTCCTTTACCCTTGAGGGATATCTGCCATCATTGCACACAAACGGCGTGGTCGACGCGGTTGCCAGCCTTGATGACGCGAGAAGGCTTTTGCGCATCCCCGAGGATCAGTTTCACGTAAGATTGTGGCTCGACTCCCCTTTTAACGCCGATAAGGTTGAAAAGGAACTTGACGCCATGGGGATCAAATACGATGACTGGAAAGAAAGTCAGGGAGAATTCTTCCGCTCGGTCGCGATGGAAAGACTTTCCATGATGGTAATGCTCTTTCTCATCGTGATAGCCGCCGCTTTCAATATTCTCTCGGCGCTAGCCATGACGGTAAGCGCGCGGATCCGCGAGATAGCGGTTTTAAAAACCATGGGCATGCGTTCCTCGGGCGTTGTAGGAATGTTTACCTCTGAAGGTCTGCTTTTAGGTTGCGCCGGCTGCGCGACCGGAGTTATTTCAGGGATCCTGCTTTCAGAGCATTGCGGTCCCCTGCTCTACCTTCTGGGAGTACCATCAGGACGCACGCTTGAGGTCGTTGTAAACCCGCTTACGGTTATTACAATCGTGGTTCTGTCAATCTCGCTTTGCGTGATCTGTACGCTATACCCGGCGCTTAAGGCCGCGTCAGCGGATCCTGTAAAAAACCTTGCTTCAGAGTGACAATTTATGAATGACATCATACTTGAGGCCAGAGACCTCACCAAAACCTACCGCGAGGGCAGCGTTTCAACCAGGGTTCTGCGCGGAGTAAGCCTGACTGCCTACTCAGGAAGCACTACCGCAATCATCGGAAGGTCAGGCTCAGGGAAGAGCACGCTTTTGCACATACTGGGCACACTGGACAGCCCGGACAGCGGCAGCGTGAAGTTCCGCGGCAGTGAACTTACGGGCTTAGGCGACAGACAGAAAGCCGCTTTCAGGTCAAAAAACCTGGGATTTGTTTACCAGTTCCACCACCTTTTAGCTGACTTCAGCGCGCTTGAGAACGTGATGATGCCGCTTCTGATCGCGGGAGTTACGTTAAAAGACGCGCGAGCGCGCGCCCTTGAGTATTTAAGTCTGGTGGGCCTTGATGAGAGGATAAACAGCCGGCCCTCTGAAATGTCCGGCGGCGAGCGCCAGCGCGCTGCTATAGCAAGAGCTCTCTGCCCCCGCCCGTCGCTGATACTGGCTGACGAGCCCACCGGCAACCTTGACGCCAGAAACGCCAACGCGGTTTTTGAGCTTTTCACAAGCCTCGCGAAGAAAGACGGCACGTCAATTATCATGGTTACTCATGACAATCTTCTGGCCGGGCGCTGTGACAGGATCCTGACCATAAGCGACGGAGTTATATCAGATGACTGAGTTTATTAGTCTGAGACTTGCCTGGCGCCTTACCAGATCGCGCCGCTACGGTCCGCTTGCCCGTTTTATGTCTTTCGCGTCATCTGCAGGGATAACTCTGGGGGTAGCCGCGCTCATCATAGGGCTTTCCGCGATGAACGGTTTTGAGCGTGAGCTTGAGAACCGGGTTCTCGCGGTGATCCCAGCCGGTACGCTTACCTCAGCTCCAGGTGGTTTTTCTCGCCTTGACGAGGATCTGAAATTACTAAGGCAGGATCCTTCCATAACCTATGCCGAGCCTGCCGTAAGCCGCGATGTGATCCTAAGCGCCAATGGGAATTTCGCTCCCGTAAAGATAACCGGGATACAGGAAGAATCCCGCGCCGCCAGAGCCATGGCGCGTTTTTCAACGCTTAAGACCATACCGCAAAAGGACTCTGACAATCACCCCTCAATAGTGATCGGCAAATCAGCCGCCAAAACCCTTGGTGTCAGTGAGGGTGACCTTGTCACGGTCATGTCCTCATCCGATGGCGCGCTCGGTAATGACGGGGCGGAGGATGTAAAAGTCGCGGGAACCTTCAGCGTAGGCGGGCAGATGGACGGCATGCTGGCGTTCATGAGACTTGATGACGCGGTAAAATCCGCTGGACTTAAGGCTCCAAACCTCATCATGCTCGGATGCAGGGATCTTTTAAAAGCGCCTGATCAGCTTTATTTTGCAGCGATGAGACTTGGCGAGCGCGCCTCGCTGCAGACCTGGATGGAAACGGAGGGCAAGCTTTACAACGATATCCAGTTAGTCCGCGGCGTCATGTACCTTGCGATGATCCTGGTTATGGCCGTGGCCTGCTTTAACATCATCGCCAATCTTCTGATGTCAGTATCCGAAAAAAGCCGCGAAATCGCCATATTGCGCACCATGGGCGCGACCAGATCCTCGGTGGTAAGACTATTTACCCTGATGGGATTCCTGCAGGGCGCCAGAGGTACTCTGACCGGCGCTGTCACAGGCTGCGCGGTGTCCTGTTTTCTCACTCCCATCATGAAAGGCATCGAAACGGTCTTTCATATGAAATTTTTAAATCCTGATGTCTATTTCATAGATTTCATACCATCGGCGCTTGTGCCTGGCGATGTGCTGCTCGTCACAGTTACGGCTCTTTTTATGAGCGTTCTGGCCTCGCTCTTCCCCGCCGTACGCGCCTCAGGCATAGAACCCGCGCGCGAGCTCAATGTATGAAAAAACCGGTTCTTTTTTTAATTGAGAACCCGTTTCATCCTGCCTATAATCTGCATCAAAGCGGCAAGACCTCAGTCTGAGGCTGCCGCGTTTTCATATAAAAAACTGTTATTTTTGCAGGAGTTTTGGATGAAACAGGCTTTGCTCGTCTATGCTAACGGCAGTGAGGACATTGAAATAACCGCAGTTGCTGATGTGCTCTCCCGCGGCGGGCTTAACATAACCAAGGCCGCGGTCGCGCCCAACGGCGCTACCGAGGTCAAGCTGGCGCATGGCACCAGGGTACTGTGTGACCGCAACCTTGAGCAGTGCTCCGAACGTTACGATGTCATTGTGATCCCGGGCGGGCTCAAAGGCGCGCAGGCCTGTCAGCAGAGCGAAAAGCTCCGTCAGATGCTAAAAGATCAGCAGGATCACAGCAGACTTATCGCCGCCATCTGCGCCGCTCCGGGCTTTGTGCTGGCGCATGACGGGATAATTACCACTCAGCGCGCCACCGGGTATCCCGGATGCACCGACGGGATCGGCAACTGCACGGGGCGCGGCGTAGAGATCTCAGAGGACGGCCTTATCATTACGGGCAAAGGCCCAGCTTTCTCATTGCAATTCGCGATTGCTATCTTAAAGGCTCTGGAAGGACCTGTAATCGCCCAGAAGGTCGCGGCCGGAATGCTTTTAACTCCTCAAAACTGAGGCTGTCCGCCGCGGCATTTATACTCACCGCCTGAAAAGGCGGTGTCAGATCAGCTCTTCGGGCGCCACACTCTGATGTTGTGATAGCCCATTTCCTTAAGCTGTCTTGCCTGCATCTGGCTCATCACTCCCTGATCGCAATACAGCGCGTAGGTTCTTGACCTGTCAAGCTTCTCAAAATCCTTAGCCACGCGGTAAAACGGCATCAGGATCAGCTCGTGTCCACGCGGATCTACAGGTGACTTCTCCGCGTCATCAGGCGCTCTGACATCTATCACAATGTCCCGGCTTCCAAGATCGCTTACTTCCTCTACCACAGTCTTGAGTCTGTCGGTGTCTTGTGGAATTTCGTGTATATCAACCGCACGGCTTTTCTCGATGGCCCGTTCGATAAGCCCTTGAGCCATCTTCGCCTCTTCAGCCTCAACAAACTCGCGTTTGGGGCAGACATTTGGATGATCCGATATAACGCCGCAGTACTCAGGCATGGTCTCGGCAAAGCCCGCCGTGCCGATCCTGACAGCCTCATCGATAATATCCTGCTTGTCCATGGTCACAAGGGGTCTGATGATGAGCATGCCGGTTGCCTGATCGATATGCGAAAGGTTGGTTATGGTCTGCGATGAAACCTGTCCCAGACTTTCACCGGTCACCAGAGCCTGTGCGTGGTAGCGTCTGCAGATCTGCTCGCCTGCCCGCATCATCATGCGCTTTAACACCACTCCGCGCACTCCGTGGTGAACCTTTTCCAGGATCTGACCAACCACTTCCTCAAAAGGCACGGTAACAAAGCGTACCTTGTGGGACGCCGCGTAGCGGTTCCATATGAAATACGCCTCCTGCTTTACCCCTAGCTCATGAGCGGTTCCTCCCATGTTGAAGAAGAGATAATTCACGCGGCATCCGCGGTGAATCACGCGATATGACGATACACCCGAGTCATATCCTCCTGAAATAAGCGAGAAAACCTCACCCTGGGTGCCGACCGGAAAACCGCCCATACCTTCAATTCTCTCGCCCGTGACGTAGGCGGTCTGGCTTTCAATCTCAATATGAATGGTGACCTCGGGATTTTCCAGATCCACGCCTCTTGAGTTGAACTCCGCTTTAAATTTACCTCCGATGATCCGCTCCGCCTGCTGCGAGTTGAACTCATGCTGACCGCGGCGGCGCACCCTCACGGCAAAGGTATGACCGGTGATCTTAGGACCGCTTTGCGCTTTAATGGCCTCGTAGAGATCATCAAGCGTGGTGAAATCATACTGCTTTACCTCCATGAAGGAATGGATCCCGGGAACGCGTGAGAGCTCGCGGATCGCGGTATTCCTGTCGGTACTCTCGTCAAAGTCGGCGACCACCTTGTCCCACTGGGCATCTGCCAGCACCTTTATTCCGTGCGCGGCGCACGCGTTTGTTAGGTTCTGCCTTACCTGACGGATAAGCCTGGTACGAACCGGACGGCTTTTGATTGAGATCTCAGGGAAAAGGCGGAGTATGAATTTCATAAATAAAGCCCTGTAAGAAAACAAGCCCGGACAGGTATTCCTGCCCGGGTCAGAGCGCGGTTTTGCCGCGCTTAATAATTACTGCTTATCGCCGTGGCACTGACATTGGTCTTCATCATCGTGATGATGGCAGTGGCATTCACCCTCATCATGATCATGGTGGTGATGGCAACACTCATGATCTTCCTCATCGTGGTGATGATGACAGCATTCATGATCATCGTCATGATGGTGGCCACAGCAGCAGTGACCATGCTCATGCTCCTCGCTCGGGCATTTACCGTCAGGGTGCGCGTGACCGTGCTTTTTCTCTTCCTCTGTTGCCTCACGCACATCCTTTACCTCAACCAGGAAGTTTAAGGTTTTGCCGGCAAGCGGATGATTGCCGTCCACCACCACAGTCTTGTCTTTGATCTCCTTTATGACCACGGCGACGGGGCCGCTGTTTGAATCAGCCTCAAAAACATTGCCTACGGCGATGGGGAAATCGCCGAACATCCTGCGGTCGATTTCCTGCACCAGGGTCTCGTCAAACTCGCCGTATGAATCCCTGGGAGTAAGAGTAACTGAGAATGAGTCGCCCGGCTCATGACCGTCAAGGGCCTTTTCAAGCCCGGGTACCAGAAAGTGGTAACCGATTAAAGCGGTTACCGGCTCATCAGGCTGGGTGCGTCCTACCACTTTGCCGCTTTCATCGGTTACGGTGAAAGCTACGGTGGCTACGGTGTTGCGCGAAATCTTCATAAACTGTGTTCCTGTCAGTAGTAAAAAACTAGCCGTTATTATTGGTTTCACTCGCAGACTGGGCTGTAGAGTTGCTCGCTACCTGCGGTTTTTCTCTGGGGAAGCACTCCGAGACCCTGCCATGCTCATCAAGAGAGGTATGGTCACCGCCTGATGTTACCTCAAGCAGGGCGCATCTGCCGCGATCGGGGTTCCCGGGCTTCGCGCTAAGAGTGATGGCAAATCCGTCATCGGCGGCCACGCTCTTTCCCTCATAATACTTAGAGACTGAAGGGGAGAATTTCCAGTCACAGCCGACGAAGCCCTCATTTACGGTTCCGCACTGGCGGTAATACTCGTCAGCCTCGTCAAGCTCGCGAAAAGCGATCGCGCGAACAGTGCCAGCATCAGGATCATCATCAGTATCCTTAACTGCGGCTGAGACCTCACTTTCTCTTTCAGATACGCTGTTACTCTGAGCGAGGCCTTTGTCATCATCACGAGCGAAAAGTGTAATGCCATATGAGAGCATGCACAGCGCCAGCACCACAAGACAGATAAGCCTGAGTACGCTTACGCTTCCATCCTCGTTACGAACGGACAGTCTAGCCATGAACGAATGCCTCTGCATCAGTCATCAGCCTCTTTTAGTGAATTCATACGGTTTTTGTAAGGCATCGCGTACATGTGTCTCACTCTGTCGCGAAGCTCCTGAGGATACTGTTCAAGCCGGTTTTCGAACTCCGATACCTTCTGTTTCTGAGAGCTCTCTACTCCCGCAGCGGCTTCCGCGCTCGGGAAAATCTCGTAATTGCGCCACACAAAAGTATCGATTATCTGCGCGAGCTCATCCGCGTCCTCAAAACCGCCGGTGATGGGCTTTCCCGCCCTGACACAGACTCTGCCCTTGTATCCGCGGATCCCGCGGGTAATGGTATCTATGTCCTCAAAGGCTTCCTTATGATACTCCCCGCCGTTTTTCTCGCGTTCATAAAGCTCGCGCGCCTTGGCCTCGTCATTGGGATCGTATTCATAAGAGAGGGCGACTGGCACTATATTGAGCGATGTCATATAGTCCTTAAAGCTCTTGCGCTGCTTGCGGCCGTTCAGTCCAATCATTTTAAGCACCGCGCTTTCAGTCCGGTCATCTCCGTCCTTGGCTCTTCCCTCACGCTGGGCTATCCATACCGAATGCCCCTCGGAGACTGAAAGTCCAATGTATTCTGAGAGCTTGGTAAACGCCACCAGTTTCTCGCGGGGGGATTTTAGCGAGCGTTTGACCAGAAAGCTCTTGTTAAGACGCATAAGCGATGTCGCCGCCGGGATCCTGAGCAGGTTGTCACCTATCGCGATCCTTACCGTATCCAGCCCGTGAAGATACAGCGCCATGTCAATAAACGCCGGATCAAGTGAAATATCGCGGTGATTTGATATGAAGAGATACCCCTTGCCTTTCTCAAGATCATCAAAACCCTCATACGTTACGCCGTCTGTGGTGGTCCTTGAGACCTGTCCCATAAAATCGGCAACGCGTTTTTGAAAATCATCTATTGTATTTATCGATGACACCAAACGCGAAAGGTAACTCTTTACAAAAGGCGCGAACAGGAACCCGAAGCGCTTTGCCAGCACAGGATGACGGAACCTCAGAATGCTGTCTATAACCGTCCTGTCATTGACGATTTTAAGCAGTTCCTGACGCACCTCGCTGTCACGGCAGGGTCTGATGTCGTCAAACACCGGATCATCGCTCGTAACCGGATTGCCCGCTGATCTAGTATCAACCATGATTAAATACCGACTCTATTCGTCTGTCTTTCGAAATTTTCCGATCCTGTTTAAAGAACCGGTCTGAATGCCTGAAAAGTTGCGTAAATTCTACCAGAGAAGCGCCAAAAGAGCTGATTTTGACCCAAGGCTGATGCTCCTGTCATGCTTTTGAGCCTATTTTCGCCCTGCCGTCCGAGTTTTCAACGCCTCAAATACCCCGCATGCTCTGCTGCAGCTGGTCTGTCTTTTGAATTTATCCGCAAAAAAAAGCCGGCCAGAGGCCGGCAGTTTTTTCTATTTTTTATCAGTACGAAGGTATATAAGGCGCGCGGTAATTGTCAAAGTCCGCGAATACCTCAGGCTCACTCTTGCGCAGATTCTCCATCATCTTGCGGGTAACCAGAGTAACGCCGCCTTCTGAACGGTAGAAACGCCTGGAGTCAAGCTCGGCGTTCTCACCGATGATAAGTCCGCGGGGAACTTCAACGCCGCGATCCAAAATTACCTTGGTAAGCCTGCAGCCGCGGTGGATGATGCAGAATGGCAGGATCACCGACTCGCTGATAAAGCAGTTTGAATGCAGTCTTATTGAAGTGAAAAGCACCGACTGGTTGATTGAAGATCCGGAGATAATGCATCCTGCCGAGCAGGTTGAGTTTCTCACAATGGAGGATGTGCCGTTGATATCCTGCACGAACTTTGCCGGCGGCTGCTGGACCTGATTGGTCCAGATAGGCCAGTTGCTGTCATAAACATCCAGCTGAGGCTGTACTGATGCGATATCCATATTGGCTTCCCAGTACGCGTCAATGGTTCCGACATCACGCCAGTAAACTATGCTCTTGTTTCCGCGGTTTCTGATGCAGCTCTTTGAGAAATCATGGGCATGAGCCAGATGATCCCTTACCATGGAGGGGATGATGTCCATGCCAAAATCCCTGTGCGATCCGGCGGTAGCCGCGTCACGGTCCAGCACCTTATACAGGAAATCGGCGTCAAATACATAAATTCCCATTGAGGCCAGGGACATATTGGGATTGCCAGGCATCGCCGGAGGATCCTTGGGCTTTTCGACGAACTTGGTTATGAGGTTGTCATCGTTTACCTCCATAACGCCAAGCGCGCTGGCCTGTGACCTGGGTACCGGGATGCACGCGACCGTTACGGGTGATCCCATGCGGATATGATCCATTACAAGGGCTGAGTAATCCATCTTGTAGATGTGATCGCCTGCCAGAATGAGAACATATTTTGGTCTGTGATCCTTGATGATATCGATGTTCTGATATACAGCGTCGGCCGTGCCCTGATACCAGTGCTCCTCATCAACACGCTGCTGAGCCGGAAGCAGATCGATAAACTCATTGAACTGGTTGCGCAGGAATGACCACCCTGACTGCAGATGACGCAGTAATGAATGCGACTTGTACTGGGTAACCACGCCTATGCGCATGATCCCTGAGTTAACGCAGTTTGAGAGGGCGAAATCGATGATCCTGTATTTGCCGCCGAAATATACCGCAGGCTTGGCGCGGTTGTCGGTGAGCATTTTAAGTCTGCTACCTCTGCCACCAGCCAAAACCAGTGCCATCGTTTGTTTTGCTACATCACGAGCGTTTTCCATATCTGCCACTCCCGGAAATTCCTGCCATATTGTTCGTGAAGAACGGCCGTACCCAGCTCATAACCGTTCAGGCTCGCAAGCGGGCATTGCAGACCCGTTGCTTCTTTTTTCTTGTCATCTGAAGATGATTATGAAACCTGCAATACAGCCTTTCCACGATGGTTCTGACGGATTTGAGAGCGCACGCAAATTATTTCGCGTTTTTTGCGTAAAACTGTGCATTAGTCACCAT
The DNA here is from genome assembly GCA_004557545.1 of Succinatimonas hippei. Taxonomy (GTDB): domain Bacteria; phylum Pseudomonadota; class Gammaproteobacteria; order Enterobacterales; family Succinivibrionaceae; genus Succinivibrio; species Succinivibrio hippei_A. Next base: position 41,900 of record SFGV01000002.1, on the reverse strand, counting down.
ATTTGTTTGCCCGTGAATTTCCATACTTCCATGGCTGAACATATCTTCAAGAACAATATATTATTACTACTCGTATAATTCTTAAGGCTTAAACTGTTTTCTATAAACTGAAAATCAGGAGCTGTCGGCAAATTAAGATGTTCGTCTGAAGAGACGTCAAGTCCAGAACCTGAGACTTGAGAATTAGAATCTCACAAGCCGGTCGCTCTCTGAGTGTCCTGATATAATTGCGCACAGAACTTCAGGCAATTTTATTTATAAATTATCAATATCATCATGATTACCGGCATCATTGGCGCAATGGAGCCAGAGGTCAGGGATCTGACCGCAAAGCTCAAAGACCACCATATCCAGAATATAGGCGGAATTGAATTTCACCACGGGCTTTTACAGGATCACGAGGCGGTGATCGTTCAGTGCGGCATTGGCAAGGTGGCCTCAGGGGCCGTAACCGCGCTGCTTATATGTCAGGCAGGAGCGCAGAGAGTTATCAACACCGGCTGCGCCGGAGCCATAAGTCCCAAACTGCGTATCGGAGATACGGTTTTCTCAACCAAAGCTGCCTACCATGACGCGGATTTGACAGCGTTTGGCTATCAGATTGGTCAAATGGCAGGTCACGAGAGATTCTTCAACTCGGATCCCGAACTGATGGCCAAGGCGGAAATCGCCGCAGGAAACCTTTTAGGTTTCAAAGGAAGTATCCATCAGGGGCTGGTGGTCTCAGGAGATCAGTTCATCAACACCCGTGAAAAGAGAGAGGCCATACGCGCCTCCTTTCCGGACGCCATGGTCGCTGAAATGGAAGGGGCCGCCATTGCCCAGATCTGCACGGATCTGCATGTGCCTTTTCTCATCATAAGAGCCGTATCAGATGAGGCCAGCGAGGGGAACACCGTAAACTACGATGAGTTCATGCCCAAGGCCGCGGCCCAGAGCGAACAGCTGGTTCTGGCTCTGACCGCGCTTTTGTGATGGATATTAACTCTGTCATGGCGACTGTCCTGGGCGGGGGCAGTACGCTTGATATGATTTCCGAATTTTTCTCCCACCGATCGGCGGTGCTTTTTACCGCCGTGATCCTTGAGCTTGCCTTACCCATTCCGCAATCGTGCAGATTGCAGGCGCTCTCTCCAATCTTTAGAGCTATGGCAGATAAGGTAAACCTGCCATCAAACACCAGAGGACAGAGTTATTTCGCCGGCGCCATGATGACCGCCATAATCATTGGCACAGTATGGATCCTGCTTCTGCTTTTGCATCTTATAACCGGTTTTGATTCGATACTCTCACTGGTGATCCTTCCATTTCTTCTCGACTCTGAGAGCGCCACCCGTTGCGCCCTGCGTACAAAATCCGCGCTCATGAGAAACGACAAGGAGCGGGCAAGAAAAGCGCTTTCTGATTTCTGTCAGCGCAACACAGAAAATCTTTCTGCCATGGGGATCTCCAAGGCCGCGTGTGAATACTCGGCCATGTCGATTACATCAGCGTGGCTTGGTGTGATTGTCTGGTACGAGATCCTGGGACTTGAGGGCGCGGCCGCGATGGCGCTTTTAAATACTCTGGTCAGAACTTTTCCTGTCAAATTCGGCGAATACAGCAGTTTCGGATCTGCGATCCTCAGAATATACGAGGCTTTTCTCATCGCGCCATGCGTAATACTTACGCTCACGCTTTTGCTTTCATTCTCTCCGGTGCGCGGCTTTAAACGCGCGGTGCGCGGAGCGCTTGATTACCCGGCCTCGGTTTCAGGTTATATCCTGGGGCTGTTTGGCGGATGCGCCAATATATCGATGGGCGGACCCAGAGTTTACCGCGAACAGATGACGCGTTTCCCTCGTGTAGGCGGACAGCAGCAGCCTGATGAAAGATCCGCTCTTAAAATCACCCGCCGCGGGTGCTTTGTCGGTCTGGTGTTCAGCTGCGCCTGTATGGTTTTCTCGCTTGCGCTTTAAAGCGGACTATCTTAAATTTCGTGAGATTGCCTGTGGCGCGTGTAAATGAGGATTTTCCGACAGCCGCCATAAAATACGCCGGCCGCCGGTACTGTCAGCGGATCTTCTTGTAGATGATCCCGGGGTGACAGCGCATCATCTCGAACTGATCGGCCACTCCCACCAGTGTCTCGATACCTAAAATCAGATATCCGCCCTTGTTCAGACACATCGCGAACTTGCGAAGAATCGACGCCTTGACATCATTATTGAAATAGATGAGCACGTTGCGGCAGAAGATCACGTCAAAACGCCCCATCAGCGCGTAAGAGCCAAGCAGGTTCATCTGACGGAACTCGACCATCCTCTTTACCCTTGGATCTATCTGCATGAGCGCCGGGTTATGCGTAGGCCTGAAGAATTTGGCCCTGCGCTCTGCCGAAAGCCCGCGCGAGAGCGCGTGCGCGTCGTAATATCCGGCGCGGCAACGCTGGAGCATCGCTGTTGAAAGATCCGTCGCGATTATCTGAACCTGAGTCGGATCAATGTGCACCATCCTGCCCATCATCTCAAGCACGGTGATCGCAATTGAATAAGGCTCCTGACCTGACGAGCAGGCCGAGGACCAGATCCTCACCGGAGTCTTGCCGCTCATGGCAAGCTCTGGCAGGATGATGTTTGAGAGCGCGAGGTAGGGGTAAGTGTCGCGAAACCACAGCGTCTCGTTGGTGGTCATGGCGTTAATTACCGCTTCGGTAAGCTCGTCATCCCGGCCTTCCATACACCTTGTAAGCAGATCATCGATGCTTGAGATCCTGAAGGTTTCAAGCAGCGAGCTTAAACGCGAGTTGACCAGATACTGCTTATTCTCCCCAAGCACAATCCCGCTTTTCTCCTGCAGATACGTGGCGAAGCGGTGATACTGCATGTCAGAGACGTTGCCACCGCCTATGGGCGCTCTGGCGCGGTTTGGAGATGGCACCACGTCAGGATTGCGCGAGATGAAGCCATGACCTACCGACTCATTGATCTGCGCGGTCGGCCTGCCGATGGAATTGAGCCTTTTCTCAAGCGCCGCGCGGTCAAGCGTCAGCGATGATGAAGATTTAACATCAGGTTTTGAGGCGGCATAGTGAGCGGATCCGGAAGTATTACCCAATGGTCTTACTGAGCTTCCGCCAGCTGACTCTCCCAACGCCTTGCGATCGCGCTCGTATTCCTCATAACGGCGCTTAAGGCGCTCGGTCGATGAGCTCAGATCCTTTTGGGATTCGGCCCCGGGCCGCGTGGCAGCAAGGCGGGAGCTTAAGGGATTTGTGTCACTGTCTTTACCTGACAGAGCGCGCCTGTTACGGTCAATTCTGCCGACACTGGTACTGCCAAGACGGCTTATACGATCACCTTCCCCAGGCTGGTTAGACTTATCTTTAGGATCAGGGCGAGAGTAAAAATCGTCATCGTCCTCATCATCTTTTCGTCTGAAAAAGGAGAAAAACATCGGTATCCTTCCTGTCGCGCTCTCAAGCTTGCGGCGATTTTACATTATTATTTTTATTTTTTTTCGTTCGCTTTGGCCAGCAGGTCGTTTCCGTCCTCGCCTGATTCAACCAGATTAATCCCCTTCTTGACAGCGGTTGCCAGCTCGTCGGGGTTGAACTTGGGGATGAAATCATTGGCGCCGGCCTTGCTGACCATGCTGATCTTGAAAACACCCGACAGCGATGTATGCAGGATGATGTACAGCCTGTCCAGAGCGGGATCCTTTCTGATGTTGGCGCATAGGGTATAGCCATCCATCTCAGGCATCTCAACGTCCGAGATGACCAGCTTTATCTTCGAGCAGACATCGCCGCTTTCCTTTGCTATCTCGCGCAGCTTGTTAAGCGCTTTCAGACCGTCGGTACACTCGATGCACTCAATGCCCAACTGCTGGAGCGATGATTTAACCTGTTTTCTCGCGACCAGCGAATCATCTGCTATAAGTATGGTGGTATGGTTCTTGCGGCACCTTTCAGCAAACGATTCGTCATCGGTAACCGAATTGGAGAATTTGGTGCTGGCAGGAGAGATCTCCTCGAGGATCTTCTCGACGTCGAGGATCTCGACAAGCTCGTTGTCTATCTCCGTCACCGCGGTCATGTAATTGCTGTGGCCAGCCCCCTTTGGCGGCGGCAGGATCTTGTTCCAGTTCATGTTGATGATGCGCTCTACCGATGAGACCAGGAATGCCTGGGTAGAGCGGTTGTATTCAGCGATGATGATGAAAGACTTTTCAATATTCTTTGTGGGTTTTCCACCTATCGCCATCGCGAGATCGATCACCGAAACCGTCTGGCCGCGGATATGAGCCACGCCTATTACAAATCTCTGCAGTTTGGGCATGATGGTCAGATGCGGGCATGGCAAAACCTCACGCACTTTAAATACATTGATGCCGTATCGCTGTTCCAGACCGGAGAGCCTGAAAAGCAAAAGCTCCATGCGGTTCTGGCCGACAATTTCTGTAAGCTCGTTGACCGAGTCCATTACACCATTCATAGCTGTTCTCCGAAATCACGCACAATGGCAAATAGCCTTGTTATTGTTTTTTAGTCTGATCATACGGCATAAAGCGACAACAAGACCAGAAAAATCAGCAAATACACTTGTCAGATCACTAACTTTTTTCAAAAAGCGTTATTCTGCCCTGTGCTAAACTTTTCTGTAAAGGCAGAAGTCGGACTTAAAAGAGGTGTCTTTTGAAAAGAACATCCTTGTTAACCGCTATATCGGCATTCACGCTGACTTTCTTTATCAGCAGCAGCGCTCAGGCGACCCGCGCCGAGGCCGAATTTTTACGTACTGTCGCCGAACAGTACGTGCTGGCGCAGTTTCCCAAAAACACTGACTCCCTCTCAAAGATAGAGGTTGAGGCCGCGAAACTTGATGAAAGGCGTGACTACGGCGGCAAATGCGAGGGCTATCTTACGGCAGAGCTTCAGGGCAGCAGAATTACCAGATCCTCGCAGGTTAAGATCACCTGCTCAAAGCCCGGCTCAGGATACACCGTGTATGTCCCGGTCACGGTAAGAAGGCTGGTGACGTCGGTTACGGCGGCGGCAAACCTGCCGCGCTCTACGGTTATAAGCCCCGATATGCTCAAAGAAGGTTTCGTTGATGAAAACACCAACTCGCAGAGCGCGGTAAATAACCCCGATGAGCTCACGGGCGTTAAACTCAAGCGCGACATAAAAGAAGGGGATCAGATTAAAAAAGGCGATTTCTGCATGGTCTGCAGGGGCGATCCGGTAAACATTGAGGCGGTGACCTCAAATCTGTCGCTCAAGGCCTCTGGCGAGGCTCTTTCTGATGGAAATCTTAACGATCAGGTGCAGGTGCGCAACTCAAAATCCAAAAAGGTTATTACCGCTACCGTAACCGCGGCAGGGACTGTAAGAGTACGGCTCTGAATTTTTTTTAAGATATCCCGATTATGTCCGATATCCTGTACACACTGAATTATTCAGCTTTATACGTTTTCGCGGCAACTGGCAAAAAAGTTAAAAAATCCGCGAAAAAGTACTAAAAAATTTTTCGATCTGTACGTTAATAAAGATGAACAGAACGAAATACCGTCCAGAAACATTTAAAATATAAGGGCGGAAGAATTGGAGAGTACTCCTGGGGGCCATTATGGCAATAGATGCACTCGGAAGAGGCGTAAATAACACGCTGACGCAGCAGACGCGCGCGTCGAACGCCAAGACTGAAAGCGCGGCAACTTCAAAGGTCGCGGCGGAGAACACCCGCGCGGCGGCTTATGCCAAGTCTACCGGTACAGTTGTCACCCCGGAAGCTACCTCAAGAGCTGATGCCGTGGTACTTACCGACTCGGCAAAATCCCTGAGCAGGGCCAGCGAGAAAGCCAGAAGCTCCGATGGCGTGGATCAGGGCAAGGTTGAAAAGCTTAAAGCCGCGATAAAAGACGGCAGCTACAAGATCAATTACGAATCGATCGCCTCAAGGATGATCGACTCTGAGGATGAGCTGAACTCAATCTTCGGCTGACATACTCAATATCAATTCAGAATGGCTGCAGCGGGGCAGGAGCCGCTACAGCCATTCTTGTTTTTACGCTGTCAAAAACAGAGCGTTTTTGAAAAACGCTCTGCCGCGCTGCATGGGAGTTAATGATGACCTGCCCTGTCGGTTCTCATTCAGCTTCGGTTTTCTCCTCTCCGCTTTCCGCTGACTGCTCCTCATCACCGCTTTTATCCGATCCGGCGCATTTCTCCTGCCCGTCAGGATTTTCTTCCTCCGTATCGCGCCTTCTGGCGCTTTTGCCCATGGCTCCTGAGGAGCTCTGAACCTCGTTTCCGAAGATGTCAGAGCATAGCCTTGATACATACTCGCGCTCGGTTTCAGGCAGTCTTAGCGAATACCCCGTCTCAATAACCCTGTGAATTGGAAGCTGCGGACAAACCTGTTTTAAAGAGGCGATACGCAAAAGAGCGCGGGTTGAGAATGGAGCTGAAAGCTGGGACCTGGTAGTATCGGATCCCGCGCGTCTTAACTCCGCTCCGAGTCTTACCAGGTTAGCCACGGTTTCCTCATCAAGATCAGGACATGACGCTCCCACTATTGCTTTTTCTGTCTGCTCGTCAGGGTAAGTAAGCTCGACAAAACGGAAGCGATCCAGAAAAGCCTGATTGAGCACGCGCGCTCCGCTGTAATACCCCATGGGATCCCCCATGCCTCTGGTGTTGGCGGTGGCAATTACGCGAAAGCCCGGTGAGGGCTTTATCACCTCGCCGCAGTTTTGCGTGATCACAAGCGGCTTGCCTTCGAGCACATCGTTTAAGGATGAAAGATCCGATGGGTGCATCAGATCCACCTCGTTTAAAATAAGGATCTCCCCGTTGAGCATTGCCCGAACCAGCGGACCATACTCGTACACGAGCTCGCCCCTTCTGAGTGCGGCGTGCCCTATCAGATCAGAGCTCTCGCTTTTACCGCACAATGTAAGCTGCTCCACTCCCCATCCAAGCCTCGCGGCTACCTGCAAAACCATAGTGGTCTTGCCACAGCCTGAAGGTCCTGAGATGTAAAGGCAGTCATGGAGCGGACATGACAGGTACAGCAGGATCTGGTTTAAAAGCGGCAGCGGAAACACGTAATGCAGGTCAATAGCCGGGATCCGGCCCGGATCCTGTCTTCCCGGAATATCCAGCGATTTGACACAAAGCCGGTCTGATTTGAATATGCGGTCAAGAGAAACGCTGGGCATTGTGATCCTCCGCGCTATTCTCATCAATCATCATCACCGGACATATGCTCAGAGCGTCGATCTCGGTCACCCTGACCTCGCCAAGTCCTGTTCCCATTCTGAGACGGTAACTAAGTCTGCCGCTGACCCTGATCTCTCTGCCTGGTGTCACTATCCTCAGGCTTCTGGTCGCGAGATCTCCTCCACTGCCATCGCGCGCCACCACATGGTGATACTCAAAGCCGCCAGTGCCGCCATGTTTTTTAGTCATGAGATCAAAGCAGAGAATTCTGCCTCTGGTTGTAGAGAAGCTCCTGATGCTGTCAGATGAGCTCACCTGACCGCACAGGAGCACACTGTTTATAAAACGCATGCTGTCCTCCTTTGACAGCACGCATCGTACAAAAGAGCGGAAATCGATGTCGCCGGTTTTTTGCGCTTTGTTAATAACTCTTTATATTCAATATGTTAAGCTTTAAGCCTCAATCGAAAGTCTCACGGGACCGCTCGCGCGGGTACGGCCTTTGTCGGTATAGGTAAGGTTCATGGTGCTCCGGTCACGGGCGCTCATAAGCACCGCCGACAGACGCATGGTAGAGTTGAGATTGAGGTTTATCAGTCTGCCATTGACGCTGTTCTGTCTCTTGCAGCGCACCAGAGCTGCCTTGATGGCGTCAACCCTGCCCTTGTATATGGTCTTCAAAAGCCCGGCCTGAGGGTTTAAGCGTATGCGCTGATCATTGCCCTGAAGCGATACCATAAGCGATGATTTGCGCGCTGAGATGGCGTTTAGCATATCCATGTCGCGGTGTCTTAACGCCAGATGCTCCTGATTGAGAAGCTCCTCAAGCTCTGCTAACAGATCCTCCTGCTCCTTAAGACACAGTGTGACCGGCTTTGCCTTTACCGCGCTCTGAAAAAACTGCTGGGTGTTAGTCATAATGCCCCCCTGATGTCGTAAAGGTCGTAGATTATCTTGGTGTCAAGCTCAAGCTCGGTCGCGTAGGTATCGCCGACCGGATACTGTCTTATCACCCTCGCTCCATGGACGTACCCCTCAACCTCCGAGCGCACGCTGTCACGCGCCTGGGCGGTATTACCTGATACCGTGGTTGTAGCCTTAAGATAAAGCCCGTTTACCTGTTCCGTAAGCTCACGATAGGCGTCAACCTTGGAGGCGCGCATGGCCATGATCTCCCTTTCAGCCTCGGTTCTGCCCGGCTGTCTTGAAATAACCGCGTAGCCAGTAGCGTGCAGGATCGGGAACTCGTCAGGACGGTGCACTCCGGTGTCGGTATAGGCAAGATCTCTTGTGAAGGAGGTGCTCGATAAAGCCTGACAACCTGAGAGCAGCAAAAGCGCTCCGGAAAAAGCCAGTACCTTTGTAAACATTCTCATAATGTCCTCCCCTTAATCATCTTCTATTCTCTGGTACTGACTCTCGTCATGAATGTCACGCACGAGTTTCCCCTGATAACGATAGGTTGACGCCGGATAAATGACACTGCCCTTGCCAGACATGCTGCCATGACCGTGAATGAACTGCTCATAGTTGCCAGTTGAGGTCGCGCTCACGTCAGCTCCCGTGGGGTAATACTGATCGTTAAATGACTGGTCATGCCACAGCTTCTGCCTTGCCTCACGTTCCTCCGAGGTTTCGTGGATGGCACTCTTGCCGGTACGGGGATTGTTGCCGCTGTAGGTCACGCCCGTATATGACAGATTCCCCGCGCTGCCGTATGCCTGAGCGCCTGAAAGTCCTGAATAAGCCGTGCTGTATGAAACCGTATCCTTAAGCGTGGTGCCGTTGGCACCCTTTAGAGTTGTGTTTCTGACCCCTCCTGCAGGAACATAGGTTGAGTATGATATGACTCCCTCAAAGGAGCAGTTTTTGTCGGCGGTACGGTAGCAGTATGGCAGGTTCTTGTAGGGAACAAAGCCGGTCGCCGATCCCATTACCTGGGAGGTACGCATGTCGATGATCCTGCCTAAAAGCACCACGCCGCGCTCATTGCGGCTGATGGTGCCGGCAAGAATATGACGGATGCGCGCCTGATTGGCAAGCTTCTTCCAGTCACGCGAGAAGACCATCTCACCGTCTTTCGAGACCGAAATGCTTCCGGTGGTCTTGAACTCGACAACCGGGATCCCGCGGCGGTCAAGCTCGTGAATAAAGAACTCACCAAGCTGCCTGCCTAGCGATCCTGCGTTCTCATAGGTGTCAGTGTCTGTAAAAGACGTTACCGCCACTCTGGGATAGCTGGGCTTTTTTGCCCTGAGATTGTCTTTTTGGTCAGCTTCCTGACGCTCCTGGGTCCTGAGATCCTCGCCTAAGGTCTGTGCCAGGGTATCAGCCATCTGGGAAGCGACCTTGCTCACCTCCATCCCGGGCTGTGAATATACGTCATCAGATCCAGTCTTTCTGCCGTCAGGGGCAGGATTTGCCGTACAACCGAAAAGCCAGATCATGGCTGACGCGCATATCAAAGCACCCTTCAAATTCTTCATCCTGAACCTCTGTAGCTGTTTCTCTTTATAATTCTGCTGTAGCACGGCGCTATTTTTACGCCGTTCATACTGTTTTCGGTATGAATAATGCAATTTAAGTGCCAGACATATTTTTCTGACACTCAGGGGATAAAAAAGCAAATGTCATGCAGACGACTTTCAAAGACGCTTATCTGCGCGGCCGCGATCTTTATATCACAGCCATCGTCAGCCAGATGGTATACGGTTCAGGGAACCGCTCCCATAACCGACTCCGTGGCGCAGGCGCGCGATGAGGCGGTAAACGACGCCATCAGAAACGCGATGCTTGAGGCCGGAGCCCAGGTGAGCATAGTCTCCGATTTCAAGGGCGGAGTGCTGGAGCACAACAGCATGAGCGTCCATTCCTCCGTGCCTGTGCGCAAGGTACTCGTAACCGAGGAGCAGAAGACCGCGGGGCGCGTCAGCGTCACGGTAAAGGTACTGCTTGATGACGAGCATCAGCGTACCTGCGCGGCCTCAAAATTAAGAAAGAGCGTGCTTCCCGTAGTATTCGGTTTCAGGGATCAGAACGCCTATCAGGGCAGCGCCGGAATAGAGAGCATCAGTCAGGAAATAAGCTCATCAGTTTATGACGAGCTCTCAAAGTCATCCGCGCTTGCCGTAAGACCGCCGGTTAACGCCACCTTAAACGGAACCGGATATGGCAACGCTCCTGATGGCCAGCTGCGCGACAACATCAGGGGACTTGGCTCCCAGAACCAGGCGGGCTTCGTCGTAACCGGTACCATAAACTCGGTTGCGGCCTCAGACGCGGGCTCCGGGGTTATGGACAAGCTCTTCTACCAGCGCACCAGAACCATTAATTTCTCGGTCACCGTCTATGAGGCGCAGAACGGATCGCAGATCTTCAGCCAGAACTATCAGGCGGTTACCGACTGGCCGTTCAAGCAGGGTGATTATCTTGATTTGAGATCCGAGCAGTTCAAAGGCTCAGCCTATGGCGCCAGACTCCATCAGCTTACCCAGAGAGCCGCCTCGGACATAGTAATGTCCCTGCAATGCCGTATGCCGACGGCTTCAATAATCGATCTGGATAATGACGGCTTTATCATCAATCTGGGTTCTGAAAACGGAATAGAACCAGGGATGAAGTTCACCATTGGCCAGACCTCCCAGACCATAGCTCCTGACGGAGGAACCTACGATCGCGTTGACAAGGCTCACGGCGTTTATGTGGTTGACAAGGTCTACCCTACAAGCTCAAGACTCAAGAGCGCCAACTTAAATGACAACCTTTTAAACATCAGAGTCAATGATCAGGTGCAAATTGCCCAGTGATGGTTTTTACCAGTGTTTTCTGGCTTTTCACTCTTTTTCCTATGATTTGGCAGGGAGGCTCCGCCCCCTTGCCCGTTTAAGGCGTGATGGCTATAATGGTGCCCGTTGACCCCATAGTTAAATGGATATAACGAGCCCCTCCTAAGGGCTAGTTGTAGGTTCGATTCCTACTGGGGTCGCCACCTTTTTAAAGGTGCAATTTCTTGTTTCATCAATTACGGTATATTGAGAAAAGAGCGGTTTTAACTGCTCTTTTTTTTTAACCTGACACATTGCCGGTTTTAGCGTTTCCCATTGACTGCACTTTGTCATAAAATTGGCAATGAGCAGTGATTTGCCGGAGATGTGAATGAACAAACAAGATGCCGACAGCAGGCTATTTGTGAACAAGGTTATGTACGGTGACGTGCACGCTTACAGTTCCAACGACGCCTCAGTCCAGAGCCTCAACCTATTGGCAAGGCTCACAGTTGTAGCCATAGATGAAAAGAAAAGTGACGGCGGCACGGTTAAGTTCCGTATTGACATCAGTCCGGATCCAGACTTTACGCTCTCGCGCTGTCAGTTCGACATACCTCAGCTTGAGATCCCGATGAAGCTTTACAACGAGCATCCGGACTATTTCGAGTTCCGCATTGTCTCGGAGCAGCTAAAGCGCAGCTTTACCTTCAAAATCCGTAAATACGAGAAACCCTCGGTTCATGCCTGGCAGGCCATCGATGCCGCCAAGGCGCTCAATGATGAGGTTATCCCAAAGGATAAAAACAAGAAAAACTGATCTTGGCTTTAAGGCAAATGGGCAGGTTCCGGTAACCTGCCTTTTATTTTTCCTTTTCAGTTGTCTTTTATAAGACCGCTGTTACTCTGCCAGTTGAGCGTATCGCGCATTTTCTCAACGGCCTTTGGATAGCGCTTGAAGAAAAATCTCTTAAGCTGTTCTGACTGAGAGACAAATCTGGTCAGATCAGGGTTGTTTATAAAAATATCCGGATCACGAATGAGTCTTCCCATAACTACCCTGAGGCACTCCATGTTGTAATCGTTAAGAAAGGCAGAAGCCTCCTTGGCGGCCTGTCGCAGCACCGACTGATAGGCAGGAGGCAGAGAATCGTACCTCTGCTGTGAAACTATGACGACATACCCTCCTCGAAGCAGGAACGGGAGCGAGACAAAGCGCATCTTCTCGAAGATCTGTTTTCTGGTGATAAGCGTGTTAAGCGGGATCGCCATTCCGTCAACATCATCAGCATACCTGATGTTTTCATACGCGAGATTAAAAGGCATGACAACGGGAGTGGCTCCGAGTACTGAGAGATAAGACGCTACCGGACCGTCATAAGGGATCCAGATGCGTTGTCCCTTGAGATCGCCAGGCGTATAGACGGGTCGTGAGCGCATTACCAGCTGAACAAAGTCCGTATACCAGGTATATAGCGCGATGATTCTGGTTTCACCGTCGGAGATTTCCTTGCAGATCTCAGCGTTTGCCTGTCCCCCGACCGTTAGCTCCTCATAATTTCTAAGAGAGAAAAGGTAGGGCACATCCATGATCTCAAGCCATGGGATAAAGTTCGAGATGACCTCAAAGGGAACTACCGTGATGTCATCGGTATTTATGATGACTTTTACAAGACAGTCGGATGATGAGACATCGCCATAGCTCATGCGCCTTTGTATGGTAAATTTGCCTCCGGTGCGTTTGGAAACAAAGTCAGCCATGTAATCAAGCGCAAAACTTATCGGGCGGTACGGCGCGGTCGCCATTACGCTTGTTAATCTGATTTCTGGCTGTTTTTCGGAAAGGGTATCAGCAAAAGCTGATACGCTCTGCCCCAGGCTCAAAACCAGCGCCGCGGTGAAGGATACCAAAGCATGGAAGATCTTCATACTTCATCCCGGGATGATCATCCCCTCATCGCGCATTCTGGCTATCTTGTAGCGCAAGGTTCTCGGGCTTATGCCGAGTTTTTTCGAGACCATCTGGCGGTTACCGCGAAATTCTATGAGAGCGTCAAGAATAATCTGATACTCCTGCTGCTTAAGCTCGCCTCCGAGGTTTGCCGGGATCTTCTGATCACGTACCGCGTCAGATGACTTCGGCTCTTCAAGCTGACGCTGCTCAAGCTCGGGAGCTACCCCGTCAGCCACGCTTTGTGACGAGAGCGCAGCGTCAAGCCCCGCCTCGTCAAAGACTATACTCTGCTCGTCTACCGCTTTGCCGCCTGAGAGAATGAGCGCGCGCTGCATCACGTTATCAAGCTCGCGCACATTGCCCGGCCACTTATATGTCTCAAGCTTTTTCGCAGCTTCCTTTGTGATCTCCGGGATCGCCTGCGAATTTGCGGCTGCGTGCTTGCCCAGCAGGAATTTGGCTATCGGCAATATGTCTAAAGCTCTTTCGCAAAGTGGTTTCCAGTGCAGCGGGAACACATTGAGACGGTAGTAGAGATCCTCACGGAACTTGTGCTCGGCCACGGCCTGTTTCAAATCGCGGTTTGAGGTGGCGATAACCCTTACATCAAGCTCTATGGTCTTGCGTGAACCAAGACGCTCCACCTCGCGCTCCTGAAGCACGCGCAGAAGCTTGGCCTGAAGCGACAGATCCATCTCGGTTATCTCATCTAAGAGAATAGTGCCTCCCTGTGCCTGCTCGAACTTTCCGGGACAGGCCTGCACGGCGCCGGTAAAAGCGCCCTTCTCATAACCAAAGAGGGTTGACTCAAGCATGGTATCGGGAATAGCCGCGCAGTTAATCGCCACAAAAGGCCCGTTCGCGCGGGGGGATTTGTCGTGTATATAACGCGACAGGATCTCCTTTCCCGATCCTGAGGGACCTGTAACCATAACCGTGGCGTCAGTAGCGGCTACCTTGGCGGCAAGCTTTAATAGCTCGCCTGTCGATGGATCCTTCCAGACAGGCTCTCCCGAAACCACTTTCTTAACCGGGACATAGCGAGATACCTGGTTTAAGAGCACCTCGGGGGCAAAAGGCTTTGCCAGATAATCCACCGCCCCGTCGCGCATCGCCTCGACCGCCCCGTTGATATTGGCGTAGGCCGTCATCAGAAGCACCGGGATCCCTGGGTATTTCTCGTGGATGTTTAAAAGCAGTTTGTGACCATTCATGCCGTTCATCTGGACATCGGTGATGACCATATCGGCATGATGTTTTGAGAGGAGATCCAGAGCCTCCTCCCCGGATCCAGCCTCAATGCAGGCGTAGCCTGTCAGCATAAGTGTGTCGCAGATGGCCTCGCGCAATTCGCTGTCGTCATCAACAATAAGGATCTGGCTCTGGTTCTGGTTCATCTCCTGGCCCTATTTTTGTTCAGGCGGCGTTGCCCCGCGCCGCGATCTCAGAGGGGGAGGGGGATTCCTCCCTGGTATATTCAGGAATATACAGCGAGAACACCACATTAAATCCGCTCTCTGATGAGAGTTCAAGACGTCCGTGGTGCACTCTGGCAACCGCGGTCGCCACGGCAAGCCCGAGTCCGGTGCCGTTGCTTTTTGTGGTAAAGAACGGCTCGCAGATCTTCTGACGGATATTCTCAGGGATAGCCGGACCGTCATTGGCAACAGAAATGGCAATCTCACCGTTTTCCTTTTTAAAGGAGATCTTAACCTTTTTAGCCCCGGCTTCAACGGCGTTTGCCACAAGATTGGAAACCGCGCCTGAAAGCGCCGTTGAATTGCCAAGGATTGGCATAGGGCGATCACCTATATCGGTAATAAGCTCGGCTCCCGCCCTGGTGATCACGCTCTGAACGTTCTGGGACACGGCCGCAGCCAGATCCACCGCGTCCATTTTACTGACGGTCTGCTCACCTGATCTCGCGTACATCAGTATATCGCCCACCTGAGCCTCAAGAGCCTCCAGCCTTGACATCAGTTTCTTCTGGAAAAGCGCGCGTGCTGAGGGAGGAAGTTTGGCGCTTCCCAAATTCGCGGCATAAAGCATCGCGGCTGAAAGCGGAGTTCTGATCTGATGGGCAAGCGAGGCTGCCATCTGACCTAAAGACGACAGACGCTCCATATGGCTTATCTTATCCTGAAGCTCTCTTGTAACCGTAAGATCGTTCATCTGCACGAGCTGTCCGTGGGAGAGCGGCCTTGTAAGAACCTGAAGACGTTTTCCGGTACGCGTTGAGATCTCCTGACCATCATCGCGACGGGGCTGGAACGCGGCCTCAATTACCTCATACCACTTGCGCCCGATGAGGGTTTGCTGCGAGAGCATCTCATGAGCGCTTGAGTTGGCGCGTTTTACCACTCCGTGCTCATCAAGAATAACTATCGCCGATGGAACCTTTGAGAAAACCTCGCTTAAAAGCGCAAACTCCTCATCCCTGCCGTTTGTCATATAAGCCTCCGTTTTGTCTTTATCACAGAGAATTCAACAAGCGTGCCAGGACTGTTTTATTAAATATTATCAAAATCTTATTTAAGGTTTTAAAACTTATGTCAAAAAAAAGACGCGGGATTTAAATCCCGCGTCCTTCGAGTGTCGCGCTTTTAGGGTTAAGCCTAGAACTGCCCGCTCACAAGCAGCTTTGATTCTAAATTACGCAGCTCCTTACGCTCTGCCATTACAGCGCGGATTAAAAACGTCAGCGCCAGATAAATGATCTCGCCCCATAAAGCGAATATAAGGTAGAGACTCTCATCGCAAAAGCCCGCGAGAAGGCCATACGGCGGGACGATTAAGAGCATCAGGGTTATGAACATTACAAAGCTCAAGGTGATGTCGTGGATTCTTTTTACTGATGCGTTCATGGTCTTGTCCTTTTTTATTGTTATGCGGCGGCATTTTTTTGCCTTGTAACAAAGAACAAGCATTAACCATGCCAAAGATGCCATTTTTGGAAGAACGGCTTTGAGATTTGTGAAAAGGATCAGTCAGAGAGCGCGACTGGAATACCAGATTTGGAAGAAAAGTCATTCCCTACAATATATTAAAGGTTTAACCACACTCCCGCGAAAGCCTGATCCCGGGATAAAACCCCGACAGGTTCTGCCGGAATATTTTTTATCTCCCTCGATGGCAAGCCCGGCCCCAGAGGCAACGATACTTACTTTGAGCGCAAAATAAGAACGCTTATCTCAGGAGGCGTGAGGATGCGGCAGGAAAAGCCGTTCCAGATCCCAGTTCCCGGGCTTACGTAAAGATAACGATTGCCACGCTCATACAGTCCGCGCACAAATCCTGAGTTTGCTCCGGCGACAATCTGTCTTAAAAGCGGCATCATGCCGCCATGGGTATGGCCTGACAGCTGCAGATCCGCGTCATTGCCATCAGCGATAAAGTACGCTGGCTTGTGGGAGAGCAGGATCTTAAATGGCTTTTTAGCCTCATCTTTTGGAAACACGCTTTTCAGATCTGGAGGCATAAGACCAAAACGCGATGAGGTATCATCGGGAATTCCGCCAATTTCAATTTCAGCCCCGCCGCGTCTTATCACCCTGCTCTCATTAAAGAGCAGGTTTATGCCAAGCGATCTGAGATCAGCCGTCCATTGGGGTTCATCGTAGTAATACTCGTGATTTCCCGTGATCCCGTACACCCCATCCTTTGCCTTAAGATCACCTAAAGGAGCCACGCTGTCGCCTGACATGGACACACCACCGTCGATAAAGTCTCCGGTAATGGCTATGAGATCGGGATTTTGATCGTTAGCGCGCTTTACTATTTCAGCTACCCAGTCACTTTTCTGAAGCGGCCCCGCGTGCAGATCGCTTAATTGCACAATCCGGTAGCCATCAAGATCTGACGGGAGTCCTGCAACACGAATCTCTGTCTCACGCGCCTGTGGCAAGCTGACCGCCTCGTACACGCCATAGAGTGAAAGTACGGCGCAAAGGACAAAAATGATCCCTCTGTCCGCCTGAGGACCAATGCCGGCGCGGATGTTGATTTTAAAAATTTTTAAGATCCTGAGCACGAGCAGCAGCAGATCGCGAAGGACCATCATGACAGCCAGGGTGATCGCGAGCGCGAACAAAAACTCAAGGGAGAGCATGACCGGCGCCGGAAGCTCAGGCAGCAGAAACATCCCGCTTGAGTATGTGTAGATCTGGTATTTGAAGCACGCAAGCGTCGCGATCACAGCCGCGATGATCCGTCCCGTAATACCCAGCACACGCAGGGGCAGCACAAAACGCAAAAGCAGGATGGCAAGTACCAGTACTGAGGCTATATAAAGGATCATTAAAGTTGAAAAGGCTCAAGGGTAATATCCCTGGACTTTTACGCGTCCAGGGTTATGGGATTAATCTATTTCGTCACCAAGCACCTTGCGCAGTGTCTCAAGAAACACTGACGCGCTCTGGGAGAGCGCTGAGTTTTTGCACCACGCCAGGATATTTGACACCGGAAGATCAGGCTCCATGGGTATGAACTTAAGACAGCCGTCATCCGTGTTGACCAGTCCTTCAAAACCGATAACCGCGCCCAGCCCCTCTTTGGCCATCTCAGAGGAGTTGTAAATAAGATTGAACCATGCCGCTATATTGACGCTATCCCAAAGAGAGCCAAACCACTGTGAAATGATCTTTCTGCTGCCTCCCTGTGCGGACAGCATAAGCGGTGTATTTACAAGATCCTCAGGTCTGACCTTTTTAAGCCTGCTCAGAGGACTGTCATGCCGTACATAGACCCCCCAGTGATTTTTATATGGGATCTTGAGGGTTTCATAATCCTTAAGCTCGGTTTCAACGCAGAAAAGCCCGAAATCAAGAACTCCCTTCTCAAGCCCCTCGCGTACCTCGCAAGAGTCTGAGGAGTAAAGATTGAAATCGACCTTTGGGTATTTCTCCCTTACGAGTCTGCACGCCCTGCCTATGGATCTCACAGCCTGAGTCTCGGCAAGCCCCATGTATACGGTACCTGAGATCTCAGGATCCGCTGAAAGCTCCTGACAGGTTTTCTCGGCAAGCGCGAGCAGCTCCTCAGCACGTCTTTTTAAGATGATCCCTTTTGGAGTCAGGGTAATGCAGCGGCTTCTTGAGCCGCGTATGAACAGCTGGGTTCCAAACTCGTTTTCAAGCTCCTTAAGCTGACGCGAAAGCGTAGGCTGGGTCAGCTTGAGCTTGTCAGCTGCCGTTGTAATGCATTCCTCGTGCGCCACGGTCACAAAATACTTAAGAACACGGAGATCCATAAGGTACCACTCATAAAATAAAAATATCACTCTATTATATGCTCATAGAGCATATTTACCATCATAATAGCATTAAAGATCCCTGATCAGACACGAAAGGGGCGGTTCCCTGTTACGAAACCGCCCCTTCGCTCAAAGCCCTGCTATCAGCCGCAGAACACTCTCGCGTTGCGGAATACCCTCATCCACGGGCTGTCCTCGCCCCAGTCATCAGGATGCCAGGAGTTTGAAACCGTGCGCATCACACGCTCAGGATGCGGCATGAGGATGGTGAAGCGGCCATCTGGTGTGGTAACCGAGGTAATACCCTCAGGAGAGCCGTTAGGGTTTAAAGGATAGGTCTTCGCAACATTTCCGTTATGGTCGATGTAGCGCACCGCGACCAGAGACGCGTCCTTAACCGCCTTTAAGGCTTTGTCATCGGCAAACTCCGCCCTGCCCTCGCCGTGGGAAACCACGATAGGCAGCATCGCACCCTCCATGCCCGCAAAGAGCACTGAAGGACTCTTCTCAATTCTGACCTCAACGAAACGGGCCTCAAAGCGCTCTGAGAGATTGGTGACAAAGCGCGGCCAGTTCTCAGCACCCGGGATCAGCGAGCGCAGGGTTGACATCATCTGGCAGCCGTTGCACACGCCAAGGGCGAAGGTGTCCTTGCGGTTGAAGAATTTCTCAAACTGATCACGTCCTCTTGAGCTGAAGAGAATGCTCTTGGCCCAGCCCTCACCGGCGCCCAGCACGTCGCCGTATGAGAAGCCGCCGCAGGCGGCAAAGCCCCTGAAGCTGTCAAGCGTCACCGCGCCACTGAGTATGTCGCTCATATGCACATCGATGCACTCAAAGCCGGCGCGGTCAAAAGCCGCGGCCATTTCGGCCTCGGAGTTGACGCCCTCATCACGCAGGATCGCGATGCGCGGGCGCGCGCCTTTTGCGATATAAGGAGCCGCAACATCTTCTTTGACATTGAACGGCAGCTTGACGAAAAGTCCCTTGTCGCTGTCATCTGACTTGGCATCAAACTCTTCTTTCGCACACTGCGGGTTATCGCGCAGTGACTGCATGTGATAGGTGGTCTCAGCCCAGATTTTTCTGAAGTAAGAACGCTTCTCGTTTACCACGTCGGATCCGTCACGGGTGAAGATTATGCGGTCATCCTGATTTATGGATCCGATATCAAACGAGCAGTTGGCAAGCCCGTGACCTGACAGGATGTTCATGATGGTTTCAGCGTCATCGGTACGTACCTGCAATACCGCGCCCGGTTCCTCATTGAACATCACGGCAAGGTTGTCCTGTCCCAGCTGCTCTATGGCGACCGTGGCGCCGCAGTGACCGGCAAAGCACATCTCTGCTATGGTCACGAACAGACCTCCGTCTGAAATGTCGTGGTAGGCGATGATCTTGCCGCGTTCGTTCAGGAACTGCACCGAGTCAAAAAGCCCCTTGAGCCTTGAGGGCTGATCAAGGTTGGCCGGCACTGAGCCTAACTGGCGGTAAACCTGGCAGAGCGCCGAGCCGCCAAGACGGTTGGCACGGTCACCGAGGTCAACGTAGATGAGCCTGGTATCCCCAAGATCGGTGCGTAACTGCGGGGTTAGGGTCTTTCTTACATCCTCGACCCTTGCAAAGGCTGAAACTACCAGAGAGACCGGTGAAGTGACGGCCTTGCTGCCATCCTTGTCCTCCCAGGTAGTTCTCATCGACATCGAGTCCTTACCCACCGGGGTGGCGATACCAAGCTCAGGGCAAAGCTCCATGCCCAGGGTCTTCACGGCCTCGTAAAGTCCGGCGTCATCACCCGGGTGTCCGTTAGGCGCCATCCAGTTGGCAGAAAGCTTGACGCGGTTGAGCTCACCTATATCGGCAGCTGCGATATTCGTCACGGCCTCGGCTATGGCAAGCCTTACAGACGCCGCGTGGTCAAGCAGCGCCACCTGGGTACGCTCGCCGATGGCTCCGGCCTCGCCATGATAGCTGTCATAGGATGAGGCGGTAACACCTACATCCGCGACCGGGACCTGCCAGGGACCTACCATCTGATCACGGGCAACAAGACCGGTAACCGAACGGTCGCCTATGGTAACCAGGAAGGTCTTCTCGGCAACGCAGGGCAGACGCAGCACGCGCTCGCAGGCGTCAAGCACGTCTATGCCTGAGGTATCAAAGCTCTTTGAGTGCTGTTTGGCGCTCTTGACATTCTTGTGCATGCGCGGCGGCTTGCCCAGCAGTATGTCAAGTGGCAGATCAATAGGGGTATTGCCAAAGTAGCTGTCATGCAGAACCACCCGACGCTCTTTGGTAGCGGTACCGATGATCGCGTACTGGGCTCTCTCGCGTTTGCAGAAGTCCTCAAACACCTTGAGCCGATCGGGCATAACCGCGAGCACGTAGCGCTCCTGCGATTCGTTGCACCAGATTTGAAGCGGGCTCATGCCGGGCTCGTCATTGGGCACCTTTCTGAGCTCAAAATCGCCGCCTACGCCACCGTCGGCTACCAGCTCTGGCATAGCGTTTGAAAGTCCGCCGGCGCCCACGTCATGGATGAACATGATGGGGTTGTCATCACCAAGCTCCCAGCAGGCATCGATAACCTCCTGGCAACGGCGCTGCATCTCAGGGTTGCCGCGCTGTACCGAGGCGAAGTCAAGACTCTCTGAGGATGAGCCTGAGTTCATTGATGAGGCCGCGCCGCCGCCAAGACCGATGTTCATGGCAGGACCGCCCAGAACAATGAGCTTCGCGCCCGGATCAATATGATCCTTGTGGATATGCTCCCTGCGGATATTACCCCAGCCGCCTGCCAGCATTATGGGCTTGTGATAGCCGCGGATCTCGCGGCCGTTGAAGGAGTCGACCTCCTCCTCATAGGTTCTGAAATAGCCGGCGATATTCGGGCGCCCGAACTCGTTGTTAAAGGAGGCCGCGCCAAGAGGACCCTCGATCATGATGTCAAGAGCCGAGGCAAGACGATCAGGCTTGCCAAAATCATGCTCCCAGGGCTGGATGGCGCCCGGGATCATAAGATTTGAAACCGTAAAGCCGCAGATGCCGGCCTTGGGCTTTGACCCTATGCCGGTAGCGCCCTCATCGCGGATCTCACCGCCGGATCCGGTAGCCGCGCCAGGAAAGGGCGATATGGCTGTAGGGTGGTTGTGGGTCTCAACCTTCATGAGGATCGGCATGTCCTCGACATGATAGGCGTACTCGTGATCGGGGTTGGCGAAGAACCTTCCGGCCTTTGAGCCTTCCATAACCGCAGCGTTGTCTTTATATGCGGAGAGTACGTAATCGGGGGACTTGTCAGTTGAGTTGCGGACCATCTTGAAGAGCGAGCGATCCATCTTCTTGCCATCTATGGTCCAGTCGGCGTTGAAAACCTTGTGGCGGCAGTGCTCGGAGTTCATCTGCGCGAACATGTAAAGCTCGACGTCCGTCGGATCACGGCCGAGATCCTTAAATGAGTCCATGAGATATTCCATCTCAGGCTCTGAGAGCGCGAGCCCCAGCTCGACATTTGCCTTGCGTATGGCGTCCATGCCGCCACTGGTCAGAGGTATGGTTTTGAAGGGGGCTGGCTCCTGCTTTGAGAAAAGCGCCTGCGCGTCCTTCTCATCAGAGAGCACGTTCTCCATCATGCGGTCATGGATAAGCGGAATGATTTTTGAACGCTCATCGGCGGTGAATTTGCCGCCGCCCTGCTTCTCAATCCTGTACTCAATGCCGCGTTCAATACGGCGGATCATCGTAAGACCGCAGTTGTGGGCGATATCCGTAGCCTTGGAGGCCCAGGGGGAAATGGTTCCGATACGCGGGATCACCAGAAAATAATCACCGCTGCCCTCCTTGCCGTCATCGCGGGGACCGTAGGTCAGAAGTTTTTTCAAAACCTCAAGATCATTTCCTTCAAGCTCTGATGAAACATCACACAGATGAACATAGCGCGTAGTTACGGCTGAGACCTTAATTCCGGCCTCGGAAAACGATTTTAAGAGTTTGGAAATACGGAAATCGGAGAGAGCGCGAGATCCACGCAAAACTTTCATAGATACCTCCGGCGCGCGGTTTGAGCTTGTTGCAAAGCCGCGCCCGCACATGAGTCAGGGACAATGACAAATTATGAATTCCCGCAAGTTATAAGCGCCGCCGCCATCGAGCTGGCGTCTGCTATAATTCCGGCGTAAATTTAACGGGCGCCGTTATTTTAACACAGGGGCAATGAGTACCTGATGCGTAGCGCCTCTGGCTCATTTCGGAACACCCGCGCATGGCTCCGCCTTTCAGGAGCCTGAGTTCCTCTGCCTGACACAGGATGGCATATATGAAAAGATCGTCACACACACTGCACCGCATGACCGCGCTCAACCGCACCCGCAGACGCCGCATCTTTATGAAAGAGGTAAGACAGCGCCGTCAGGCCCGCCGCGGGGTATTCTTCCTCTATGAGGAAGGTCACGATTAAACACCTTTCCAAAAGCCTTGTCAGGCTTTTGTTTTCGTTAGCTTTTAACCTTAAGCCCTTATATTCAGAACCCACGGCAGGTTTATTTGCCGTGATTTTCAATTTCAGGATCTCTTCCTTTCTTCATCTGTCGCTCAAAATTATTTATCCGGCTGGCACTCTTTTTGCTTTAACTACGGTTAAACAAGACAAGACGGCAACTTTCTGCCGCCTGATGGAGAGAGACAAATGTTCAGCCGCAAAAATCTCGATGCTTACCGAAAGAACAGCCTGAGAGCAGAATTGTCGGTAGCAGATCCTTACACCATTACCAAAATGCTCTATCAGGGCGCGTTTGAAAGGCTGGCTCAGGCCAAAGGCGCCATTGAGCATGGCGACATGGAGGGCAAGGCCGCCAAGCTTTCGTCTGCCACAACCATAATCAAGAGTCTTAAAAACACACTTGATTTCAAGCGCAATCCGGTGCTCGCCCAGCGTCTGTTCGACCTGTATACCTACATGCTTGACCGTATCGCTGACGCCTCAATTGAGGCAAGCTCGGCTCCGCTTGACGCGGCGCTCAGAGTACTGCTTCCAATAAAGGACGCCTGGGACAGCATTCCGCTTTCAGAGCAGCAGAAGGCCGCAGCCCAGCGCCGCAGTGAGGAAGCTGCTTCCACAGGCCCTGCAATGGTCAATTCACTGGCAAGCGGACAGGTGTGACTTTCTGCCACATTCTTTGAGTTTCTCTACAACGATAGCGCCGGACAAAAGGCGCTGTCGCCTGTGCTATATTTGTTTTCTAAATTTAGTGGCGAATTGTCATACAAATTCTAAAATACAATAAACACTATTCTCTGTACTTTCTTAACCTGAACGTGAGGCAATGAAAATGCTCGACAGTCTTTTGACCCAGGCTGAGGAACTGCTAAGCCAGATTGAAGCCTCTGCCTCTGATGATGATTACGCAAAAGCAAGCGAGCTTTCATCTCAGTTAAACGATTTACTTAAAAAACTAAAAAACGCTCCGCCTGCTGATCTCTCCCAGTACCGTGACCGTATCGCGGCGCTTTTTGAGGGCGTATCCGACAGCATAGACGCCGCCTCCGAGGAGCAGGAAAAAGTAAGACGCGAGCTTTTGAAGTTCAAAAAAGGCGCCGCCGGAGTCAGCGCTTACCGCGCCAACAGCTAGATATAAACCAGATATAATCCACAAAGATCTTGGACAACAGGGAAAATCTTTCTGATCTTGACCGCATAGCCCTTAAAAAAGGCCCGCTGTCTCCACAGGAGGCGGCGCGCTTTAAACGCCTTTCGCAATTGCAGGGACAGATGTCCTCAATGCTCATAGAGCGTTTTAAGCGAAACATTCAGGCATTCTCTGAATTTATCCCCGATATAGCCGATACCTTCAGGAACTACCGGCCTTCACGCACTCTGGATTTTTTCTGTACAGAAAACGGCATCCCCAATCTGATGTTTCCTCAAAACGGAAACGAGATCCTTTATAAAACCGACAATCCGCTTGAACTGTGTAAAGAGCAGATAGATGATGTGCTCTCAAAACAGCGTTACGTGGGAACCGGATATTCTAAAGAATACGATCAGTTCGGACAGATCCATTTCCGCTACCTCTCCCACGCTGTCGCCGGAGTCAAGGCGGCCATGGAAGGCGAGGGATTATGCACCGCGCGTGAGCTTAAGTCATGTCCCAACTGCGTGGTGGTGGGGATAGGTCTTGGTTATCCGGTTGGGCTTTTATGCGAGCGCATGGAGATCGCGAACCTCGTGCTCATCGAGCCTGATCCCGATCTTTTCTTCGCCTCACTCCACGCTTTTGACTGGGCCTCACTGCTGCAGTACATGAAGGAAAACCATTACGGGATAAACTTCCTGATAGGACAGACAGCTCAGCAGCTCTCAGAGGATCTTTCAGGCTTTTACGAGCGTCATGGCAGGTTTCTTTCAGGTCAGTGCATCTGCTTTGTCCACTACGCCAATCAGGAAATACGCGATCTGGTATCCACCCTGCTTAAGGATTACTACCGCATCCATTCGGCCATGGGCTTTTTTGATGATCACCTTTTTGGGATCTCGCACGCCTGCTGGGCTGTAACCCATCACCGCCGTTTTCTGCGCGCTGACGCCGCCCCTGAGGAATGGTTTAGAAGGATCCCGCTTTTTGTAGTGGGAAACGGGCCCTCGCTTGACCGCGACATACCTTTTTTACGCCGCTGTCAGGACAAAGCCCTGATCATGGCCTGCGGCACCGCGCTTGACACACTCTATCACGCCGGGATCTGCCCTGATTTCTACGCCTGCACCGAACGCACCCCGCAGATAGCCGAAACCATCGACGCGATTAAGGATAAGGATTTTTTGCGCCGAATCACTCTCATAGCAGGCGATGTGGTGCACCCGCAGACCCAGAAACGCTTTACGCGCTCGGCCATATTCGGAAAACCCGATGAGCCTTTCTTCTGGATGGCCCGCGCCGCTTTTCCGGGCGCCAGAAAGATCCGCGCCATCAATGTAATGAACCCCATTGTCGGCAATCTTGGGGTATCAGCCGCGATGAGCCTTGGCTTTTACCGCGTGTGTCTGTTCGGGCTTGACAATGGCAAACCGGTCAGGGCAGACCATATGCACTCAAAGTACTCGACGCTGTACTCATCAAGCGGGATCTCGGATAAAGGCGGCAATTACGATCTCTCATCAGGAATAACCCTTCCCGGCAATTTCGGAGGCGAGGTTCAGAGCAATTACATTTTCAGGCTGGCAAACCGTCACATGGAGCTGGTAATGCGGCTTGCGCATGAATACTGCCCGAGTCTTTATATTACAAACAGCTCTGACGGAGCCCTTATGGAAGGCGCGAAGCCGGTAAAGAGCAATGATCTTATGGAAGAGTTCCTCCAAATGGATGATATTGATAAAGAGAGCGCGCTTTCATATCTGCAGGACTGTCTGTGTCTGTCACTTGAGATCCCTGAAGGTGAACTAAATCTCGCGTGCCTTAAAAAAGAATTCTCCCGTGTGTGTGACAGCCTTATTGAAAAGATCAGAACCTACGCAAAAAAAGAACGCACCGCGTTTGTCCAGCACCTTGAAAGCCTTAGTGAGGAGATCGCAAAGCTCAACGCGAATCCACTCACCAGAGGGCTTGGCTACACGCTTGAGGGCACCAGCCAGTCAATGTTCATGATGGCGCTAAACGCCCTGTATCACGTGCACGATGAGACAAAGGCAGTGGAACTGGCCTCCCGGGTGCTTGACGATTATGTGTTCCTGCTTGAGGACGCCAAACGTCTTTACGCCTTCCTGCCTGATTACGTGATGGGCGACCATTTAAAACATCTAAACGGTCATCTGGGCTTTGATCATCCTGGCTTCCCGGCGCCCGCGGTTCCGCAAAAACGCAGGCTCATCAAATCAGGATTTTCAGATCCAGAGGAGAAATTTGTCAGGCGCTATAGCTAAAGCCCGGCATATGCACCGACAGTGAGGCAGCGTCAGTGAGCGCCTGAAACAGTCTCATCTGCGCGCTGTCGTTGACATAAAGAATTTCAGGATGCCACTGCACGGCCAGGGCGAAATTCTCTCCCCTGACCATTGCGGCCTCGCAAAGACCGTCTTCGGCGTAGGCCAGAGGCTCAAGTCTGGGGCTTAACGCGTCAACTCCCTGATGATGGATGCTGTTGACGCTGATTGTCTCAGTTCCCATAAGCCTCGCGAGATACCCGCCCTTTACGAGGGAAACCTTATGCGCGCCTCTTTCATAGGGCTTTTTCATCATGTGCTCAATAGTCGATCCGGTATCGATTTTGATGTCCTGATGCAGTGTTCCCCCTAAAACGGCGTTTAAGATCTGAAGCCCGCGGCAGATCCCGAGGAAGGGTTTGTGCTGTTCTAACGCGTAATTTATCAGGATTGAGTCCATCTCATCACGGATCACGCTGTTCTCACCGCAGTAGTCCCTGGCCTTCTGACCATATAACGAGGGCGATACGTCCTGACCTCCCGTAAACAGAAAACCGTCACAGCGGCGCGCGCATTCACTTATCACCGCCATGCTTGAGGTAAGAGGCAGCACAATGGGCAGCGCTCCTGCCTTGATCACTCCCTGAATGTAACCTGGCAACATCCAGACACTTTTTCTTGCCTCATCCCAAAGTGGCATCAAGCCTATCGTCACCATAGCTGTACTCCAAGAGAGTTCCTGACCAAAAAACACTTTTCTGTCAGTATCGTAAATCAGCCGCTTTCGTCCTCGGCCTTTTCGCACCGCGATGGCGCAGCTTGCGATTCAACGCACCTAAATAATCCTGATCTGACGCTTTTGGGAGCGGTTTTCAGAAAATTTTTCCTGTCTGACAATTGACAGCCTGAAGTTACCGTGTCTAGAATAAAATCACCACCTGGAAATAAGAGAAAACAATGAAAAACACCGTAGCCTTTTGCATGTGTATGTTTCAGCGCGTGATGATGCGCATGACGGTTGCGGCTTTCCATTCCATGTGAGAGATGGTATTGATTACCATAGGACGGGGAGCCAAAACGGCTCCCCGTTCCGTTTTATAAACACTGCTTCCAGAGAGGAACTTACATTCATTATGAACATAATCTTAAAAACCGCTTCAGTACTCGCGCTTGCGGCCACCGCGGCGCTTGCTTTCTCATCACAATCCTTTGCCTGGGATAAAAAAGAGGTGAAGGTAGGCGTGGTTGGCGAGAACAACGAGCAGTGGAAGCCCATCATTAAAAAGCTCAAGGAAGAGGGCGTTGACCTTCAGATCGTAAAATTCAACGATTATCAGCTGCCAAACCGCGCGCTTGAGGACGGAGATATCGATCTGCATGCCTGCATGACCGGTAAATTTCTCAACACCGAATCAAAAGATCATGGTTACCACCTCAAGGCCATAGGAACTACGCTGATCGCCCCGCTTGGCGTTTACTCCAAAAAGATCAAGTCTCTCTCAGAGCTCAAGGACGGTGATTCAATCGCCATTCCTTCAGATCCGATCACCACAGGACGCGCCCTGCGCGTGCTTGAGTCAAATAAGATCATTACCATAAAGGATAACGCCGGCTGGACCCCGTCCAAAGCCGACATCACCTCAAATCCCAAGAACATCAAGTTCTACTGGGTTGATCCGGGCAACGCTTACGCGGCCATGGACGATGTCGCGGCCTCATTCATCAACGGCGGTTTCGCATCAGATCACGGTCTTGTCTTAAAGCGTGACGCCATCGCCTATGAGAACACTGAGGGCTGGGGGCTTGATAATCCTTTCGTCAACATCATCGCCTCCCGCGAAAAGGAAGCTGACAAGCCGCTGTTCAAGCACATTGTCGATCTCTATCACACCAAAGAGGTCGCGGACATCATAACCACCCAGTACAAGGGCGCTATCTTCCCGGCATTCAAGTACTAAGGAGCTTATATGTCAGATCCGAAAGATCCGCGTGTGATTTATTTAGCCGGTGGCTGCTTCTGGGGCGTGTCCGAGTTCTTCTCGCGCATCCCCGGAGTGTACTCAACCATCACCGGCTACGCCAACTCCAAAGTTGAAAACCCAAGCTACAAGCAGGTTAAGGCTCAGGAGACTGACGCGGCGGAAACCGTCGAGGTACGCTATGACAACGCGGTGATCACGCTTGAGGAGTTGTTGCACGCTTTCTTCCTGATAATCGATCCGCTGAGCGTGAACCGTCAGGGCGAGGACAGCGGGAGATCCTATCGTACCGGTGTATATTTCACCGATCCTAAGGATGAGGCTGTGATCAGAAAAGCGTTCTCCGAGGTCGAAGAACGTCTTCACCAGAAGATAGCGGTCGAGTGCCAGAGACTTGGCAACTTTTACAAAGCCGAGGAATATCATCAGGACTATCTTAAGAAAAATCCCACAGGCTACTGCCATGTGGATTTTGCCAAGCTTAAGATCTTCCGGGATGAGCTTTTAAAGGATCACCGCCCGTTTGAAAGCTGGCAGATCTGATTGGATCAGATTTGAAAATTCCGGGCTCTGACACGAACCCGGAATTTTTTTAATTTGAAATGCCGGATCTTGGTCTTGTAAAGATTTTTCCCTCAAGCAGTCTCGTTTCATTGCGCTCAAGCGATCCTATGCCCGGATCAGGGATCCTGAAAGCCAGTATAAAACATAAAAATCCACAACAGATGAACGAAACAGTGAAGCAAAGTCCAAGATTAAACCCAGGTGACATCACGCGTACGTCCTGAAGAGCGGCGATAAAGAAAATGATATGAACTGTCAGGATCAGAGTAAGCCCGGTATCTCTGCCGCCTGAAGGCAGGATCTCACTTACAAACACGCAAATAAAAGTCACCGTACAAAGCACAGCCGCGTAAATATAGATAAGCATGAGCGCTGAGATCACAAGCACGTTGAGATCGTCCTGTCCGCTTATCGTCGCGGCGCACAGCAAACCCAGTGAAACAAGCCCTATTAAAGAGGCTACGAGTATCAGTCTGGGTCTTCCTGCTCTGTCAGATGCCATCATCGCCGTAACCGCCCCGAAGAAGGCCACCGCGACCGCCGCTTTTATGAAACCGTAGTTGTAATCGTAATTACGCATGACAAAGATGCCAAGGTATTTCATCTGATAGCGGTGAATCAGCTCAAGTGACATATAAGGAGCAAAAGTAAAACCCGCTAAATTCATCAGCGCTATAAGCACAAACAGCGCGAAAAGCGCTCTGCGGCTGTATGAAGAATGAAGATACGCGCGCATGCCGCGTTCGGCGTTTGACGCGACATCGCTTATAAAGGCCATCTCGCGGGCCGCCGCCGCCTGATTGCGTCTTAATATAAAAAGCGAGGTCAGCGCGGCGTCACTGTATCCGCATAGCACCAGCCAGCGCGGGCTTTCAGGAAGCTTAAGCGCCACAAAGAGACAGACTGCCCCGCCAGTTACCGCTATGAACAGGCATGAGATAACAGGTGAGAGCGGAAGCGCGATACGCATGGCGATGGTAAACAGCAGTCCCAGGCATAGTCCTACCGCGGGCATGCAGCATCCCATTCCTCTTGAGGATGGCAGGGAGATCTCAGAGGCGTATAAAAGCGCCGAGACCATGTAGATACCAAGACCAGTACCCATAGTAAGCTCTGAGAGCAGCAAAACACTGAAGTCAGTGGCAAGCTCCGCCGAGCAGTCGGCGGCGATCCCTATGACGGCGCCTGAGATTATCCCGCTTTTGCGGCCTGACCCCTTACAGATAGAGCCGCCGCACATGGCGCCGACAACCGCTCCTAAAAGGATCACCTTAACTACGCTGTCGATATCGTAGCTGTTGAGCAGAAACACGTACATCAGCTGGTTTTTGTACGCGAAGATTGACCCGAAGTTTAACCCGAACAAAAGCGCCAGCGAGGCAACCGCGAGGGTAAAGCCCAGCGGTCTGTACGCTATGCTGCCTGCTTTATCGCGCATGCATTTCACCTTAAAAGAAAACTGCTCTAATTATACTTAAGAGTTGCGCCCTTAAGGTCAAGGCTGACCTGAGATTAACAGAACCCCGGCTTAAATCCTCCCGAGCCCGAGCCAGCGAGATACCTGAGCCCCTTTATCAAAGTCCTTTGGCGCTTTTGGCCGGGCGTTATAATTAACGGAGTTTTGTTTTAAGGTTCTTTTTTATGAGTTCAGACAAGCTCCCTTCATTTGACAAGACCGTAACCGTGATTGGTGACGTAATGCTTGACCGCTACTGGTATGGTGACAGCAGCAGGATCTCCCCTGAAGCGCCGGTTCCGGTTGTAAACGTAAAATCAAGAGAGGATCGCGCCGGCGGCGCCGCCAATGTCGCCCTCAACATCAGATCGCTTGGCGCCAAATGCCATCTTATAGGCATCGTAGGCGAGGACGAAAACGCGGTAAAGCTTGAAGGGCTTTTAAGACAGAGCGGAATTGAGCCTGATTTTCTTAATATAAGAGAACACCCTACCATCACCAAGCTCAGAGTGCTAAGCCGCAATCAGCAGCTTTTGCGTCTTGATTTTGAGGACAGCTTCGCCGCCCTGCCCTCTGAGGGTCTGCTCGACATCTTCAGGAAGGATGAGAGCGACAGCGATATCGTGATCGCCTCAGACTATGGCAAGGGAACCTTAAGCCATGTGAGCAAGATAATTGAATGCGCCGGAAAACTTGGCAAAAGGGTTCTGGTTGATCCCAAGGGCACTGATTTCTCACGCTATAACGGCGCTTTCATGCTCACTCCCAATATGAAGGAGTTTGAGGCGGTCGCGGGCAAGGTCACGGACAACGCCGATCTTGAACGCCGGGCGCTTTTAATGATCGAGAAATTCAACCTCTCCTGCCTGCTGGTCACCAGATCTGAAGACGGTATGTCACTTATCCGCCCGGGGCACCGCGCGGTTCATCTTCCGACAAGGGCGCGCGAGGTGTATGACGTAACTGGCGCCGGTGACACAGTAATAGGAACTCTTGGCGCGGCCCTTGCCTGCGGGGTTGACCTCGTGGACGCCTGTGAGATCGCAAACCGCGCCGCCGGAATAGTAGTGGGCAAGGTCGGAACCTCAACTGTAAGCCCTGAAGAGCTTGACCGTGCCCTGTGCGGGGACGATTCATCCTTAAGCGCCGGAGTGGTTACTGAGGATGAGCTTTCAAAAGAGGTAAAGCGTCTCAGAGATGAAGGCAAAAGGATCGTGATGACCAACGGATGCTTTGACATACTGCACGCAGGTCACGTGAGCTATTTAAAGCGCGCCCGCTCGCTTGGAGACCGTCTGATAGTCGCGGTTAATACCGACAGATCGGTAAAAGCCTTAAAAGGTCCCTCACGCCCGGTAAATCCGCTTGAGGCACGCATGCAGGTGCTCGCGGCACTGGACTGCGTTGACTATGTGGTTCCGTTTGACGAGGATACCCCGCAGAGACTTATCGCAAGGATCCTCCCTGACGTGCTGGTAAAGGGTGGCGATTACAAAGTTGAGCAGATAGCAGGACACAAGGAAGTCGAGACCAACGGCGGTCAGGTTATCATCCTGCCTTTCCTTGAAGGGTACTCAACCACATCCATAATTGAAAAGCTCAAACACTGAGGAGACGATTGTGTTCCCATCTTTATGGTCTGACGATACTGACAATTCAGGCAGAGGCAGTCTGCCACGCGGAGTTAGCTCAATCTCTCAGGCGAAGGCCAATGATCTTATTGAGAACAAAAAATGTGTGCTGCTTGATGTGCGCGAACCTGATGAGTATGCCCAGATCCGTATCCCCGGGGCGCTCAATCTGCCTGTTGGGAAGATTAACGCGCAAAGCACCGCCGCGGCTATACCCTCAGCGGATACCGCCGTTATTGTTTATTGCAAAACCGGCAGACGCGCTCAGGAAGCGGCACTCATACTGCAGTCACTGGGCTACCAGACCGTACTCAATATGGGCGGTATCTCCTCCTGGCCTTTTTCGACAGTAACCGGCATGTAGGTTTTTCTCACCCCGTTCCTGTCCGGTCTGACAGTATCCGCTTTTAGCACTTTTAAAAAAAGGCCCGCCATCATATGGCGGGCCTTTCTATCGGATCTTAAACTCAGCCTTCAATCTTGTACTCTTTCAGAGTCCAAATCTTCTCGGCGTAGTCTTCAATCGAGCGATCAGAGCTGAACTTGCCCATTGAAGACGAGTTGACGATCGCCGCGTGAGCCCAGCGCTTCTTGTCAGAGAACATCTTCTCGACACGCTGATGGGCTTCCTTATAGGAGGCGAAGTCAGCCAGAACCAGGAACGGATCACCGCCATCAAGCAGAGAACGCTTGATTGAGGAGAGCGCGCCCGGATTGCCCGGAGTGAAATAATCGGTATCAAGCCAGTCGAGCACCGCTTTGAGCTCAGGATCGGCATTGTAGTAATCCCAAGGGTTGTAGTGCTTCTTGAGCTCGATTACCTCATCAACTGACAGACCGAAGATGAAGTTGTTGTCAGTTCCGGCCTCGGCCACGATCTCAATGTTTGCGCCGTCCATAGTGCCTATGGTCAGAGCTCCGTTCATGGAGAACTTCATGTTGGAGGTACCGGAAGCCTCATAGCCGGCGGTTGAGATCTGCTCTGAAACGTCGGCAGCCGGAATGATCTTCTCGGCAAGTGACACCCTGTAGTTAGGCATGAAGACTACCTTGAGCATGTCCTTGACGCGCGGATCGTTGTTTACACGGTCACCAACGGCGTTGATGGCATAAATGATATCCTTGGCAAGGGTATACGCAGGAGCGGCCTTGGCACCGAAGATGAACACCTGAGGAACGATCTTGAATGAAGGATCCTCGATGATTCTGCGATAGAGCGACATGATGTACAGGAGGTTGAGGTGCTGTCTCTTGTACTCATGCAGACGCTTGACCTGAACATCGAATATCGCGTCAGGAGAAACCTCGACACCGACAAGCTTCTTGATCTCCTCGGCAAGGCGGACCTTGTTGTCATGCTTGATCTGCATAAAGCGCTTCTGGATCGCGGGATCATCGGCGTACTGACGCAGCTTGCGGCAGTCATTGAGGTGAAGCGGCCAGTCAGGACCTGACACCTCGTTGTAAAGTCCGGCAAGCCCCGGGTTGCATGCCAAAAGCCAGCGGCGTGGAGTAACGCCATTGGTGACGTTGCAGAAGCGATCCGGCCACAGCGCGTTATACTCGGGGAAGAGCTCCTCGCGTACGAGCTTTGAGTGGATCTCGGCGACACCGTTTACACGGCGTGAGGCGATCACGCTGAGGTTTGCCATGCAGACCTTGCGCTCAGGGCCTTCCTCGATGATGGAAAGCTTGCGCTTGATATCATTGTTGCCCGGCCAGGTCTTTTCAACTATGCCGTTTAAGAAGCGGTAGTTGATCTCATAGATGATCTCAAGATGACGCGGCAGGAGTTTCTCGAAGATCCTTACCGGCCACTTCTCCAGCGCCTCAGGCAGCAGAGTGTGGTTGGTGTAATTGAAGGTCTTGCTTACGATATTCCATGCGGTATCGAAGTCCAGTCCTTCCTCATCGATAAACAGCCTCATGAGCTCGGCAACCGAGATAGCAGGATGAGTATCGTTGAGCTGAATTACGATCTTGTTGGCGAACTCGCTGTAGTCGTGATGGTGCGTGCGGTTATAGCGGCGCAGGATATCGCGAAGCGAGCAGGCTGAGAAGAAATACTGCTGGGTTAAACGCAGCTCTTTGCCGGCCTCGGTTGAATCGTTAGGATACAGAACCTTGGAAATGGTCTCTGCGGCAGCCTTCTCCTGCTGGGCGTCGACATAACCGCCGGCGTTGAATACGTCCCAGTTGAAGGCTTCGGTGGCGCGGGATTCCCAAAGGCGCAGGATCGCGACTGATGAGTTGCGGAAGCCTACTACCGGAATATCCCAGGGCACGCCTTTGATGAGGTGCGCGGGGTGCCATACACGGCGCTCGGTTCCGTCAGGAGCCTTCTGGGACTCGACGTAACCGCCGATAGGCACGTTCTGAACTGACTCAGGACGGCAGCGCTCCCATGGGCAGCCGTACTCTCTCCATGAATCAGGACGCTCGACCTGACGGCCGCCGCGGATCTCCTGGCGGAAAAGGCCGTTCTCATAATGCAGGCCGTAACCAACACACGGATAATTGAGGGTAGCCAGCGAGTCCATATAGCAGGCGGCCAGTCTTCCGAGACCTCCGTTGCCCAGAGCCATGTCAGGCTCCTGCTCGCATATATCGCTGATGTCCTGTCCGCACAGCTTGAGGGCTTCGCGGGCGATATCGTACTTCTCGAGGTTGCAGAGGTTGTTGACCGTCAGTCTGCCCATCAGGAATTCGGCCGAAAGATAGTGGACGGCGCGGGTATCCTTGACTGAGTGGGTGTGCTGGGTCTGGGTCAGGCGGTTGAAGATGTCCTCGTTGACGGAAGCCACAAGCGCCTGCCACCAGGCCAGCTTCGACGCCTTCTGTTCCGAGGTGCCTATGGTGCAGCGCAGGTGGTGGATGATCTTGTCGCGCATCTGCTCGGCCTGCTGCTTGAGGTTAGCGCTACCAGCGCTTACCGGAGCGGCAGCGGCGCTGTGAACGGACGCTGTAGCTTTCTTAGTCTTCTGTCTAGTCGCCATTGATTTGAATCCTCCCCCGAAGGAGTAAAGTTGAATCAGGTGAAAAAAACGTATTCAGATTATACAGCCTGAATCGTAAAGATTTACCGCACGCATTTGACATGGAAGATTGTCTGATGGGCTGTATATGCGGATTTTTGGTTCATGTTTACGTTACGGATCGCATGTCTCACGGGTTTTGCGTTCAATTCCGGCTTTTTGTGATATTAGTCAAAATAGTACACTTTTTGTGATCAAAATCTCAATTCGTCGGGGATTTCCGGATCCGGATTCAGGTCTCTGGGTCTCATTTTTGACTTTCCGGCCTTAAAATCACGCATCGCCATCACCCAGGCAAGCACCTGGGCTACCGCTTTGAAAAGCCCGCGCGGAATTTCATGATCCAGCTTGGTAGTGTAATAAAGCGAGCGGGCAAGCGGAGGGATCGGGATCACCGGGACATTGGTCTCGCGGGCGATGCGTTTTATGATCTCGGCCACCTCGTCTACACCTTTGGCCACCACAAGCGGCGCGGTAAAGCCTTTCGGATCATAGGAGAGCGCCACCGCGTAATGGGTAGGGTTGGTTACCACGACGTCTGCCTTGGGCACCTTTGCCATCATGCGTCTTGAGGCCATCTGCATCTGCATGGATCTGATCTTGTTTTTGATCTGCGGATTGCCTTCTATATCCTTAAACTCGTCCTTGACCTCCTGCTTGGTCATGCGAAGCTGCCTTATGTAGTTCCACTTCTGGTACGGAACATCGATAAGCACTATAGGAAGCATGGCGCAGACAACAATCACCATGATCTTAAAGAGCAGCTTTAACGCCGAGCTGATCCCCTCAAAAGGGTCAACAAATGAAAGCTTGAGCAGGGATCCCGCCATGCCTGAGATGGCAAAGTAGCAGAAAGCCCCGATGAAAGCGACCTTGGCTATTCCTTTTATAAGCTCAATTAAGGAATTTAAGCTGAAGATGCGCCTGAAGCCTGAAAGCGGGGATAGCTTGTTAAAGTCAGGCGTTATGGCCTTGCTTGAGAAATTAAAGCCACCCAGCAGAAAATTTCCGACAATCGAGCTTATGAACACCACCGCGGCGATCCCCAGGATCGGGACGGCGATGTCGGCGAGATCCTGCACGAAGATCCTTCGCATCTCATCTTCGGTAAAGCTCTGCTCACGGGTAAGCGAAAAGGAGGTAAGCATCAGGGCTTTTATCCCCGAGGCCAGAGATCCTGAAAAAGCCCAGAGACTTAACACGCCTGAGAGCAGCACAACAAAGGTTCCGGCCTCCCTTGAGCGGGGAACCTGCCCTTTGTTGCGGGCGTCTGACAGCCTTTTACCGGTTGGTTGTTCGGTTTTCTCGCCATCATCAGCCATACAGCTCTCCTAAGACTAGTCGAGTATCTCTGCCTTATCGCCATTGACCTCAAGCCACTGCCTGCGGTCACCGGCGCGTTTTTTGGACAAAAGCATGTCCATAAGCCCGATGGTCTCATCGCTGTTGCTCTGATCGAGAGTAAGCCTTAAGAGTTTTCTGGTATCGGGACTTAAGGTGGTCTCGCGCAGCTGCTCGGGGTTCATCTCGCCTAAGCCCTTGAAGCGCTGTATGAGTATGCTCTCGCGCTTATAGCCCCTGCGGGTAAGCTCCTTTTGTTTTAGCGCCAGTTCATCGTCATCGATGGCGTATTCCTTGATCTTGGTACCGCAGTCGATACGGTACAAAGGCGGGCAGGCGACATAGACATGCCCTCCTGAAACCAGAGGAGTGAAATGCCTTACAAAGAGTGCGCACAGCAGCGTGCCGATATGCAGTCCGTCAGAATCGGCGTCGGCGAGAATGCAGATCTTGTTGTAGCGCAGTCCCTCAAGGTTGCCGCTGTCGGGCTCAAGTCCGATTGCCACCGAAATGGCCCGGATTTCCTCTGACTGCAGTGCGCTCTGGGCTGAAACCTCCCAGGTGTTTAAGATCTTGCCGCGAAGCGGCAGGATCGCCTGGAAAGAGGCGTCACGCGCCTGGCGGGCGCTGCCGCCTGCCGAGTCACCCTCGACTATGAAAAGCTCACCGCGGCCGGGATCAGTTGAGGTGCAGTCGACCAGCTTGCCCGGAAGCTGCGGTCCTCTTACCGCCTTTTTGCGGGTAACCGACTTGGCGGCGCTGTCACGCTCTCTGGCTGCCTCGATGATGATCGACGCGATGGCTTTTCCGCTTTCGACATCCTTGTTCAGGTAAAGCGAAAAGCGATCTCTTACCACGCCCTCGACCATGGCCGCCACATGACGCGATGAGAGCTTCTCCTTGGTCTGTCCGGCAAACTGCGGATCATGCATCATCAGCGAGATCACGCTGCTGCATCCCTTCCAGACATCATCTGGCGTAAGTTTAAGACCACGCGGCAGCAGGTTCTGCAGCTCACAGAACTCGCGCATGGCCATAGTAAGGCCTGAGCGGAAGCCGTTGACATGGGTTCCGCCCTCCACTGTAGGAATAAGGTTTACAAAGGATTCTGAAATCTGGGCGCTACCGCTTTCGGCCTCCCAGCAGCATGACCATTCAAGTTTCCAGTCATCCGCCTGATAGTTTCCTGAAAAAGGCGGGGTCGGGACGGTTATGCGTCCTGTAGTCTGGGATGAAAGATAGCTCTGCAGATCGCCCGAGTACGACCATTCATTTTTCTGACCGGTGGCCTCATCGGTAAGCGTCACCGTAAGCCCCGGGCATAACACCGCCTTGGCGCGCAGCGCGTGGGCGAGGGTTTTGAGGTCAAATTTCGGACTGTCAAAATAGTCACTCTGAGGCCAGAAACGCACGGTAGTGCCCGTCTCTTTTTTAAGACAGCTTCCCACAACCCTGAGTTCTTCCGTCTTCTCACCGCGCGCGTAGGCTATTTCATAAATCTGCCCGCCGCGCTTTACCGTACACACGAGCTTGTCAGACAGCGCGTTTACCACGCTTACGCCAACACCGTGCAGACCGCCTGAGAAGGTGTAATTCTTGTCGTTAAACTTGCCGCCGGCGTGCAGCCTTGAAAGTATCAGCTCAATTGCCGGAACCTTCTCGGTAGGATGCATTTCAACCGGCATGCCGCGTCCATTGTCCGAGACCTCAAGCGAGCCGTCCTGATGAACCGTGACGTTTATCAGGCTGGCATAGCCGCCCATCGCCTCGTCAACGCTGTTGTCAATGACCTCCATGCCCAGATGGTTTGGATTCTGGGTATCGGTATACATGCCGGGTCTGAGTCTAACCGGCTCAAGTCCCTTTAGTACCTGAATGGAGGCGCCTGTGTAATCTTCTGATGCAGTCTTTTGTGTCATGATGTTTTCCTGAACGCCTATTTTAGCAAAGCACAAAACACACCAGGATCCAAAAAATCTCTCAAAAAAAACGAACGGAGAAATGATCCCAAAGCTCAGATCTGAAACGCTCAAGCTTTAGAGAAAAAGCTAAAGCCCCGTCAGTCCGCCTGATCCTTTGTCAAGTCAAAGCGCAGACTTGCGCGAAGACCATGGGGCTTTACATTTGAAATCTCGCACTCTGCCCCAATCTGATCGCAGGAGGACTTTACAATTGAAAGCCCAAGTCCGGTGCCTTGCACCGGTGAGGTATCCCCGCCTACCCTGTAGAAGGGCTCAAACACGCTCTTTATTTCTTTATCCGGGATCCCGGGACCGTTATCCGTGACGCTGATGCGGGCAATTCCTTTGTTTGTTTCAGAGCTCAGATCGATCCTGCCGCCTTCCTGAGTGTACTTTATGGCGTTTGAGCAGAGATTTTGCAATGCGGTCTTAAGCGGTCCCCTGGGCACGTCCAGATACTCAATGCCCTCGGAGGCGATGCCCAGATCAATGCTTTTTTCATCAGCAAGATCGCCAAAATCCTCGCACAATGACGCGAAAAGCTCATGAATGTTTACTCTTTCAACCTTAAGATCCGGGGCGCACTGGGATCTGGCGAGAATCAGAAGACTGGTGGTAAGGCTCTGCTGGGCCTTTATGGACTGTCTTAAGCCCTTTAATTTATCAAGCTGCTTTTCTGATAAGCCAGTCTCGTCAAAATTCTGGGCCTTAAGCGAAATAGCCGTAAGCGGGGTGCGTAGCTCATGCGCAGCGTCGGCGATGAACCTGCGCTCGTTCTGCATGCTCTGATAGGTCCGGTTAAAAAGCCGGTTTAAGGCGTTGATCAGAGGATCGAGCTCTGAGGGCACGCGCGCCGTATTAAGCGGTCTTAAGTCATTCTCGCGTCTGCGGTTTACCGATGCGGCAAGCCGTCTTACGCCCCGCAGCGTCAGATTTACTATCACGATCTGCGCCGGGATGAATACTAAAAGAAGCAGAATGAATTCCAAAAACGAGATCATGAGAACGCGCTTTGAAAGACTCTCCAAAATCTCAATCGGTCTTGCGACCACAAAACGCACGCCGCCTGAGGTAGTGGCGATATACGCCCTTACGCGCTTATTCTCTATGAGCAGGGTATAGAACCCGTCCTCAACCTCAAGCGGCAGGTAAATGGGCTCACCAGGCGCCACAAAAAGCGGGGCGATGATGATCTCCTGGTGCTTTATAAAGAGATCGGCAAGCGACGGGGTAGGACCAATCCAGTGGCTGTCACGCATGCCGCGCCGCGGCATGCGCGGCGGGGGCATAATCCTGCCGTTTCTCATTTCAGGGCCCCGCCAGAACCTGGGAGGAGTAAGGTTGTACTCAACTATCACAGAGGCGATCTGCGAGAGCTCCTCATCGACAAAGGTCTCGGATTCTGAGAACGAGCGGTAGTAGGCCGCGGTGCACAGTATTCCGGCCACGATCACGCCGAGCACGGACAGAAGCACGCACAGTCTGAACCTTAAGGAACGGGTCACTCTCCCTTTGCTACCTTCCAACCTACACCCCTGACATTACGAATAGCGCTGGCGCCTATCTTGCGGCGAAGATTGTAAATGATGAACTCCACGGCGTTTGACTCAACCTCCTCGCCATAGGCGTAGATATGATCCTCAAGCGCCTGGCGTGATAACACGGCGCCGGGACGGCGCAGCAGAGCCTCAAGCAGAGAGTATTCGCGGGCGGTGAGCGGTGCGCTCTGCTCGCTCCCGTCCTGAACTTTGAATTTCACTTCATGGGACAGAGGATCGAGCGTGAGCTCTCCGTTTGAGAGACCTACTATTTCACTGCCCTCTCCGCTTCTTCTCATGACCGCCCTGATGCGCGCCTCAAGCTCGCTGAGCTCAAAGGGCTTTACTATGTAATCGTCAGCTCCGTTATCAAGTCCTTCCACGCGATCCTCAAGACCATCGCGGGCCGTGATAATGATGACGGGAGTATTAACCTTGGCCTTGCGCCAGCGTGTCAGCAGCTGCGCGCCGTCAATTCCGGGCAGTCCCAGATCAAGAAGAATACAGTCATAGTGACAGCTGTCAGGAGCGTCAAGCGCGAGAGCGCCGTCTTTGAATACGT
The DNA here is from genome assembly GCA_004557545.1 of Succinatimonas hippei. Classification (GTDB taxonomy): domain Bacteria; phylum Pseudomonadota; class Gammaproteobacteria; order Enterobacterales; family Succinivibrionaceae; genus Succinivibrio; species Succinivibrio hippei_A. The sequence continues at coordinate 1,745 of SFGV01000002.1, read as the reverse complement.
CAACGGCCGCTCCGCGGCGTTTTAAAGCTTCCGCTACTTCTGATGAAATGGCGGTATCGTCCTCAACCAGCAAAATGCGCATTTATCCTCCGGTCTTACATGTAAACGAAGATACAGATGAGATCTTAGAGCACAATTAGTGAGGCTCAGCCTCTGAAGAAATCCATGATCCCGGGAATGACAAGCTCAAAGCCTTCAAAGCGGTGACACCCGCCTTTTATCACCACAGGATCGCAGGCCTTATAAAACTCAAGTGACTTGCGGTAATCAAGCACCTCATCGGTGCTCTGCAGATAGACTCTGGTGCGAGATGGAATGTAATCCTTTGCCTCGTTATCAAGTCTTAAAAGAAACTCTCTTATCTCAGGCTTTATGACGAAACGCTCTTTGGTCAGCGGATTTATCTGCACCGTGTCAAGTGAGCTGAAATAATCCTGAGGATGAATGCAGGGATTTAAGAGCGCTATCTTAAACCCAAAGCGTACCTGAAGCACGGTGGACATAAGACCGCCCATCGAGCTTCCGACCAGCATGGTCGTTTCAGGATCCTGCTTTTCAGCCCACTTGCAAAGATAGTCTATGCCCTCATCGGGAATATCCGGATATTGCGGGGCGTCAAAGCTGACCTCAGGATCGTTTTTTTCAAGCCAATTTTGCAACACCGTCTTTTTGACGGCCTGCGGCCCTGACATATAGCCGTGAATGTACGCTACCTTCATCAATAGCCTCTGGCGCTGAAGTTCGGCAGATAAAGCCCTTCTTTGAGACGGTAGACCTTAGTTGTGATGGTGCCGTCATCGCCTAATGTCAGTGTACGCCAGCCGGGGGCGCGTGTATCGAGCTCAAAATCGTCAGAACCGGGCATGAACTGGATGGAGGTTGAAGGACTGGCGATATAGCGGGTCTTTCCTATGATCCGGTCAAACTCCTGATGAACATGTCCTGAAAGAACCAACCTCATCGAGGGAATGCGCCTCGCGTAAGCCTGAAATTCATCAAAGTTATGCAGAGTCTGGGTATCAAGCCATTTGCTGCCGACAAGGCATGGCAGATGATGGATGACCGCGCAGGTGCACAGTTGCGGATTTTTTAGCGCGCAACCGCGCAGATAATCAAGATCCCAGCGCTGCACCCATCCGTGAGCCTGACTGTAGACCTCGGAGTTTATAAGCACGAACTGCCAGTTTCCGCATATTACATGGCGCGCGGTGCTAACCCCAAGACGCTCAAAGATCTGATACTCAAGCGGACCGTCATCATGATTACCGGGAATAAAGAAAACCTTTTTGCCAAGCGTCCTTATAACCGAGGCGAAGCGCTCATAGGAGCCTGCGGAGAAATCCTGTGAAATATCCCCGGTAAGAAGCACGATGTCGGCAGGATAGGCCTGAGCCTTTACCGCCGCGACCACCGCGCTGAAGCTGTCTAAGGTATTAACCCCAAGCAGGCGGCCTTCAGGATCGTCAAAGAGGTGGCAGTCTGAGATCTGAAGCACCCTTACGATGCCGCTCTCCTGCCTTGCTACCTCAACTGCCGCCATCAGCGTCTCCTTTAAAAACACGTCTGCTCAAAATCATTTACAGGACGCCTTCGCACCTTGTCTGTCAGATATTAAAAAACCTTTTATCCGGGCGCGGCGATTTTTATCTGTATCTTTTAAATTTAGGTAATCGATCATAGCTTAGAGCACGTCTCCAGAGCGGAGGCGAGCTCTTCGTTATTGATGGTTACATTGAGTTTTTTAA
>SFGV01000014.1 GCA_004557545.1 Succinatimonas hippei | reverse complement strand
TGCCAGGTCAAGATCGCATTTTAAGGAGTTGGAAAGGCGCTCAGGCCTTGCCGCACAGCCATTTCAGACAGAAAACTGAAATGCAAAAGTAGAGTTATTGAATCTCCATTCATGTTTGCTTGTATTGGGGCGCAATCTCAAGGCCGCCCCTGCTGTAAGCCAGCTATTGTTAGCTTAGGCACTGGCAGGCGCCGCCGATGGCACGCGCATGATATTTATGGCTTTCAAATGACATCTCCGGCGGTTCTTTTGTTATTTGAATCGCAATTTGTGCAAATCGCTTTTGCACCGCCTTTTGAAGACGCATTAGCAGCCCGTCAGCAGACGCGAACTGGGATTTTAGTCTTTTAAATGCAAGATCAGAGAGTTGTCAATCAAGCTTGTCAGCCATCCTGGCGCTGCCCAATCCGTCGTTCTTCCTGATGGAGCCGTTGAGGAGCAAGGCGCGACGTTTTTTTGCGCAAAATCGCAACTTGCGGCCGACCGTTCCCATTTCAACTGGCATTCATGCTCCGCTTCTGGATTTTTTGATCTTTACATAGTTATTCTGCATAATATCGTCTATAGTATTCACATATTTTCATATTCTTTCATCTGCATTGGAGGCACAAATGCTCAAGGCACTAAAGCACGCCCTGCTGCTCTCGGCCGCCGCGGTCATCTCCGCAGGCGCGTCCGCCGCGGAAGCTCCGGGCTATGTACAAAGGCCGCACCCCGAGCAACTTAAGCTCACCGACAAGTGGGACAAGATGTTCAGGCAAAGCGCCAAGGTCGACCACTCCAAGGTCGTGTTCGTGAACCGGTTCGGGATCACCCTGGCAGCCGATCTCTACAAGCCCATGGGGGCGAATGGCGGCCTGCCGGCGCTCGCCGTCTCAGGTCCGTTCGGCGCGGTCAAGGAGCAGGTCTCAGGGCTCTACGCCCAGACCATGGCCGAGCGCGGATACCTCGCGATCGCTTTCGACCCCTCGTTCACCGGCGAGAGCGGCGGCCAGCCGCGCGACGTCGCCTCCCCAGACATCAACACCGAGGACTTCTCGGCGGCCGTTGACTACCTCGAGACCCGCGACGACGTGGATCACTCCAGAATAGGCATTATCGGGATCTGCGGCTGGGGCGGCATGGCCCTGAACGCCGCGGCCTCTGATCCGCGCATCAAAGCCACGATCGTCTCGACCATGTACGACATGAGCCGCAACATCTCGCGCGGCTATTTCGACCAAGTGGACGAGAACGGCTGGTACGACAACCTTGTGAAGCTCGCCGAGCAGCGCACCAGGGACGCCAGGGAGGGCAGGATCGCCCTTGCCGGCGGCGTGCCAGACAAGGTGTCCGACGACGCCCCGCAGTTCGTGAAGGACTACTACGCCTTCTACAAGACCAAGCTCGGCTACCACCCGCGCTCGCTTGGGTCCAATGGCGGCTTTGCGGTGACCTCGGCCATCTCGTTCATGAACACCCCGCTGCTCACCCGCATCGACAGGATCCGCAACGCGGTGCTGGTGATCCACGGCGAGAAGGCCCACTCCCGCTACATGGGCGAAGACGCCTTCAAGAGGCTCAAGGGCGACAACAAGGAGCTTCTGATAATCCCGGGCGCCGTGCACACCGACCTCTACTACAAGACCGACGTCATCCCCTTCCAGAAGATCGACGACTTCCTTCAGAAGAACCTGAAGTGAGAGGCTGAAGATTAAAGCCCCAGGCTCTTGCAGAAGGCGCCGCATGCGGCGCCTTTCTTGCTTGGGTAATGGAATGGCCTTCGCAGGCTTCCCTTGCGCAAGCCAGGCATGATGCTCTCTGGGGAGGGGGGCGCCCTCGCCCGCGCGCGTTTTGGATTAAGGCCTTGATGGACTTTCTTGAGACGGTGGAAAAGCAGCTTGCCACCAGGGTCTGCTGGGACTTCAGGGCGGGCTGGACTGTCAAAGTTCTGGTTCTTCGTGCTCTTTGCCACTGCAAGCGACATGGCAGCTGGCATCGTGGCGTGGATAGCGGGATCGGCGCCCTCTCCGATCTCTGGCCGCTTTATCTGACCGTGCCATGCCTTGCTTGCGCCACGCGGAGCTCCACGATTCCGGGCACTCCATGCTCGTGCTGCTGCTCGCCGCCCTGCTCGTGCTCCTGAACATCCCGTCCAAGGCCAGGGGAACAAGTACGGCATGCCCGAGGCCGCGGCCGTCAAGGGCGCCGCTCCCGCAGCCCCTGCCACACCTGCCCAGGGCTTTGGAGCGGTGCCTCCCCAGGTCCAGCAGCAGCCCCAGGTTCAGCCCGAGCAGCCTTCCCAGGGCAACCTCTTCGGCAAGCAGTAAGCGCTTGGGCCAATGACGCTGAAGGCCGCATCAGGGCGGCCTTCTTCATGCCTGCAACTTTGGGCCTACCTGCCCATGTGCGCCTGGCGGTAGCGGGCCGGCGGCATTGGCTGACAAAGGAGCTCCCCAGGTCAACCAGGGAACTCCTGCAGGCCCTGGGAGTGGGCCTGCCCGGAAGGATCCTCAAAGATTAGAAACTAGGATCCCCAAAGTTTAGGCAAAATAGGAAATTTCGGCGTTATGTGATATATCTCACATATATCATGGACTATGATTCAACAAGTTTAGGTCTGACCCTTTTCCATCCACCCGCTTTCCCTGTTTCATACGGGGGATTTTTTTACCTTCCGTTAAACATCCCCACTACAGACTCTGTCGTCTGAGCGGATGCGCGACTTGCTTTTCCGGAAATTTATTCCTTTCGTGACTTTTTTCCAGTTTTTAAATGCCTGTAGCAATGGTTATAGATATTTCCTATTACAAACGATAGAAAAACAGTATTTTTCATTATCCCGGCCGGATGATACCTTAAAACCATCCAAAGGACAGCAAGTCTTTTGAACCAAAGACATTTACCCGCGTTAGAAAAACGCGAGGTCATAAAAAAAGGGATCTATAACATGAAGAATTCAATTTTAGCCGCCATCGCGGCGTCAGCTATCGCGGTTGCTTCGATATTCGAAGCCTCTGCCGCCACCACTGAGGTCAAGCTTGGAGTTGTGGGCGATCACAATGAGCCCTGGGTCAAGGTTCAGGAGAACCTCAAAAAAGAAGGTATCGACCTCAAGCTCATCAAGTTTGGTGACTATACCCTGCCAAACAAGGCTCTGGATGATGGCGAAATCGACCTCAACGCCTTCCAGCACGTGGCTTTCTTAAATGAGGACGTAAAGATCCACGGTTACAAGATTGAGCGTTTTGGCAATACCATCATTGTTCCGCTCTGCGTTTACTCAAATAAGATTAAAAAGCTTGACGAGCTCAAGGACGGCGACTCGGTGGCCATTCCAAACGACATTACCAACGGTGGCCGCGCTCTTAAGGTACTTGAGCTTGGCGGAGTTATCAAAACCGACCCGGCCAAGGGCTATGTTCCTACCCCGAGGGATATCACCTACAACCCCAAACACATAAAGATTGTTCAGGTAGACGCCGCTACCGTAGCCTCAGTATTACCTGACGTCACGGCAGGTGTCATCAATAACAACTACGCGGTTGATTACGGATTTAAAAAGACTGATGTGATCTTCTCGGACGGTGTCGGCAAGATTGACGCTGACAATCCGTATATAAACGTAGTCGCGGTAAGAAGCTCTGACAAAAACCGTCCTGAGCTTAAAAAGGTGGTGGAAGCCTACCAGACTGCCGAAAACGCGGCTTACATCAAGACTCTTTATGAAGGCACCAATATTCCGGCCTTCAAATACTAAAGGTTGCCCAAGTGAAAATCACGGCGCGGTCTCTGATCGCGCCGTTCTTGTTTCAGTCTGGTATAAAAAACTGAAGCCCCACGGTTTAACCGTGGAATGTCAGGGTCTTATTCTTCAAAACCGATGGCTTTTGAGGCAACTCCGCTGACGCCCTTTAAAAGCTCAAAGCCTTCACGGCCGTCATCCCTACCCTGACTGAATTGAGAGCTGCTGACACTAATACGTTTTTTCCCGACCATGCTTTTGCATAGTTCTGGATGCTTTGCCGCCTTATAGTCCAGAAGCAGCGCTTCCTCACGCTCATCGAGCGTAAATATCTGGACCCTTTCCATAACCGAGAAGAGCCAGCCCATGATATAGGAGTAGGAATCCTTATTGAGCGTGCTGTCCACCTCTTTCCTGACGCATTTGTCGACATACTCTATAAATGAGAGAGAAAGGCCCCCTTTTTTTCTAAGACAAGCCTGGTAGTGCTCGGCCAGCAAGGCCATATAAGCCTTATCAGAATAAACAGCTTCTCTGAGCTCTGCCCGTCTTTGCTTTCGGTAGGTTGTAAGCACCTGCTTGAGCTGACGCTGCAGGAAGGTATGCGCGTAGACCGCCCCGTCAAGCCGCTCTTTGGGACCCATAAAAGTAACCGACTCTACTCCGCTTCTGTCCGAGGTGAAGAAAAAATGCACTCCGAAGCAGTACGCGCTGATCCCGGCAAGCCTTATGACAAAGGCGGCGCGGCGCAGCCCTGAGATGGTTGAGATGGTGATCTCGCCTATCGCGTCAAGATCTATCTCGCCTTTTGAAACGTTATGCTCGCGCATAAGCTTCTGCGCTCTTGACAGAGCGATCGCGGCCTCGTTGGGGTTGGAGCTCCTGCTTAAAGCCAGAAGCTTCTCAATCCTCTCTAAAACAGACTGTCTGTCGCGCTCTTCCATTTTCACTCCGATAAAGGGTCTGATCTGGTTTGCTGAAATTATAAAAGACAATCCTGTTACATCCTTAAAACTCGAATTTGCCGTATCTCTGCAGTCTCATTTCTATTCTCAGATGGCTTTCATCTCTTAGGTCTGATTTAGCGTCTCATTAAACGTCTCATCTTATTCTTTAGTTCTGTTTTTAGGAGTAAGATTTTATCTGTTAGCCATACGAGAGAACTCATATGCGCCTGCAGCAATTAATAAGGAGCACATTGTGATCATCCCTGAAATAAAAGAACCCGTATCACGCGCGTTTAGCATCTGGAAGGACGATATATCCAACAAATATCTCGAGTTCAAGGGAAGAGCCACCCGCGCTGAATTCTGGCAGTTTATGGCAATTGAATGCGCGATCACCTTCGCGCTTGGGATCACAATCATAGGTCCTGCAATTTTTATACTGGCAACCCTGCTGCCATCGCTCGCGGTCGCGTCAAGACGCCTTCATGACTGCGGCAGAACCGCCAAGCTTATACTGATCCCCCTTATTCTCTGGATTTTGGGAATGATTTTCTCAGGCATTGCTTATGGCTCGCTGTCCTATACGGCAATGGGACTTGGCAATCTTCTGCTGGTCGCTGGATCGGTCTGCGGCATACTTCTTTACTACCTGCTCGCCCTGCCCACAAGTCAGGACAACACCGTCTACGGGCCCCTGCCATCACCTGTCCCGGGGCGTTTTGAGTTTGAACTCAAGGAAGCCTTTATTGACGGAATTAAGCATTACTTTGACTTCAACTCAAAGATGCTGCGCCATGAATTCTGGTTCTTTATGGCGGGAATTACCCTACTGCTCGATCTGCTGGCGGTATTAAGCTCACTGCCGGTTTTGGGCGGTCTCTTTGAGCTTGTAACCACTCTTGCGTGGCTCTTTTTCATAATTCCGGTCATCTCCGCGGTAGTCCGCCGCCTGCGTGATATCGGCATAAGACCTCTTTTCGCGCTCTTCCTGCCGGTTCTGGTGCTGGTGATGATAGCCATAGTATTCGCGGCGATATCCCTTACCTTCGCGTTCGGGATCCCGGGGTTCATCTTAGGCTTCTTACTGGTGCTGGTCGTCTGGTACGGCGGACTTGGTTATTTCGCCGCTGTGCTCGCGATGAAACAGAACAGTGAGACTAAATTAGGCGGCTATCTCAAATAATGGCGCTGGCTCTTGTAACAGGCGCGAGCAGCGGACTTGGTCTCGCACTTTGTCGCAGGCACGCGGCTTTGGGAGGAGATCTCATCATAAGCGCGAGACATGAAAGCGCGCTTTTGGAGCTTAAAGCCTCGCTTGAGAAGGAATTTGGGATAAAGGTCTACGCGATTGCGCAGGATCTGGGCGCTCCGGGCGCCGCGGAAACATTGTTTCTTAAGGTAAAGAGTCAGAACCTTACGCCTGAGATCCTGATAAACAACGCAGGCGTAGGCTGTGATGGTCCTTTTGTCTCAATGCCACTCGATGACATGCTAAATCTTCTCTACCTTAACATCGTCTCGCTTACCACGCTTTGCAGGCTCTTTATGCCTCAGATGATGAGCACCGGCGGAAGGATCCTCAATATCGCGTCAATTGCCGCGCTGATCCCGGGACCCTATATGGCGCCCTATTACGCCTCAAAGGCTTATGTTGAGAATCTTTCAAAGGCGCTGTGGTTTGAATGCAGAGGGTCAAAGATCACGGTGACCTCATGTCTTCCGGGGCCTATGCGCACAGGCTTTGTCAAAGCCTCAAGACTTCAGGACGCCAGAGTGTCCTCACTCTTTACCGCAAGCGCTGACGATGTAGCGTCCGCGGCTTACAGAGCGATGCTTAAAGGAAAACGCGTGGTTATGCCGGGAGTGCCTTTATGGCTTCGCGCTCTTTTAAAGCTCTCTCCCTTTGTTCCTGAAAGACTGGTTCTTGAGATCACAGGAGCTTTGCAAAGACCATCAGGAGCTGACAGGAACTGAGCATCCTGCCTGACGAAAAAAGAAAACCCCGGAGTCTTAAGTGATGCCCCGGGGTTTAATTTTTTTTCGCTGTATCAGCCTGCGAAACTGTCGGTTATGCTCGCGACCTTCTGGCGCATCTTCTCCAGAAGATCCATCTTCATGCGGTAGTAATCAGGGGTCATGTCGAGGAAGTGCACGTGAGGGTTCTCAAAGCGCTGCTCCTCATCCCAGATCTCATTTTTAAGCTGATCGATGACGAACTGACGGATCTCTTTAAGTCCTTTCTGCTCTCTTACCAGTTTGCCATCCGAAATGTAGACATGCTGCAGCGGCTTTGCCTCAAAGCCCGCGGCGAAGGCGCGGTCGCGCCAGGGGTTAACCGGATCGATATAGTGGAAGTTATGGCTTATCTCAACCTTCTCACTGTCATGTGAAATGAGATCGGCTACTGCCTTGTGATCCTGATTGTAGATACGCCAAACCTGCTTTAATCCCGGGTTGGTGATCTTCTCGGCAGTCTCTGAGACCTTGATGCGCGGAGTCATCACACCGTTCTCCTCAATCGCGGCCATCTTGTAAACGCCGCCTAAGATAGGATCTGACTGAGCTGTTATAAGTCTCTCACCTATTCCGAAGCTGTTTACCTGAGCGCCCTGAGTTAAAAGCGAGCTTACGGTGAACTCGTCCAGACTGTTCGTAAGCACAATTCCGCAGTCCTCAAGCCCTGACTTGTCAAGCTCATGGCGCATCTTCTTTGACAGATACGCAAGATCGCCTGAGTCAATGCGCACCGCCTTAAGACGCTTGCCCATAGGCTCAAGATATTCATGCGCCAGTCTTATGGCGTTGGGCAGTCCCGAACGCATCACATCATAGGTGTCGATAAGCAGAACCGCATTATCGGGGTATTCCTCGGCGTAGGCCTTAAAAGCATCATATTCGCTGTCAAATGACATGATCCAGCTGTGAGCCATGGTGCCTGAAACCGGGATCCCGAAAAGCTCACCCGCCTCAACCGTAGAGGTCGCGACCAGTCCTCCGATATAGGCGGCTCTGGCGCCGTATACCGCGGCATCGAGGTTATGAGCGCGTCTTGCCCCGAAGTCAGCGATTGGGCGCCCCTGCGCGGCGCGCACCATACGACGTGCTTTAGTAGCGATAAGCGACTGATGATTTATGATCGCGAGCACCGCGGTCTCAAGGAACATGCACTCGGCAAGCGAGCCTACAATAGTCATCACAGGCTCGCGGGGATACATAATGGTGCCCTCGTCAAAAGCCCTTACCTCTCCGCGGAAACGGAAATCACGCAAAAACTCCAGAAACTCCGGCTTAAAGGTATGCAATGACTTAAGGTAATCTATATCCTTGCCGGTAAAGCGAAGGTTTAAGATCCATTCAAGCGCCTGCCCCAGGCCCGCGAAGATGGAAAAGCCGCCATGATCAGGATTGTGACGATAAAAAACGTCAAACGCGGCCCTGGTACCGGCCTTACCGCTTGTAAAGAAACCGTTTGACATGGTGAGCTCGTAAAAATCGATCATCATGCCATCGTTGTGCTGTAAAAATTCCATTTTAATTCCAATAAATAGTCCTGACCATTGAAGCGGCCGCAATGGTGAGATTATACCGCCCCGGACGACGCCTGTGACGAGGGTTACAGACGAATAAGGCAAATGTGGAATTATCAGGTTCTCTTACTTCCGCCTTTCAGAAGGCGCAGTTTGAAAACAGGGCTGAAACAGAAAGATCGATTAAATTTTCCATATGCAATGCTTGAAAATCCCGCTCGAGACCATATTAAGCAATTGTGGATGAGGATTGAGACAAAGGCTGTAACCTTTGAACTACAATCGCCAATAGCCTTCGTGCCTAGGCTTGTGCCCCTTATAGGATGGAGATCTTGAATGCGGCTGTACCTTGGAGATCATCTGATCACTAGAAGACTTGGATACTCCCACCACGGGATCTATATAGGCGGTGGAAATGTCATCGCCAAAACCCGTGACGGGGTACGTATGTTCACGCTATCCGAGTTTTCAAAGGGTCAGGACGTTGATGTTATAGAGCATACCGACCGTGTGTACAGCCGCGCGCAATGTGTTGAACGCGCCAAAAGCCGGCTTGGCGAGAAAAATTACAATCTGCTCTCCTCAAACTGTGAGGATTTTGCCAACTGGTGCATCTGCGGCAAATCCGACTCAAACCAGGTGCGTATGGCCGCTGCCGCAGCCGCCGGAGTCATCGCGGTCGCCAGCGCCGCTGGCATCGCCCTTACAAAGAGCTCGGCCGCGCGCAACGCGGCTGCGGCGCTGATAGGCGGAGGTGGAGCCGCGGTCGCGGTAAGAGCCGCCTCTCTTGTCTTGAAGGCGGCCGACGCCGCCAAGACCGCGAGAGATCTGCGCGAGGTTTCAAAAAAGGCTCATGGCAGACTTGAAACAACCGTGGCCTGCCTCGCGGTTGCCGCCGGCGCGAACAGCGAGACCGCCGTTAAAATCGCGCAAAAGGCAGATGTCGCCGCCGATATGGCAACCATTCGCGCCCGCAGGGTCGCGAAGAAAATACAACATGGCAAAGATAAGCTCAAGTCACTAATTTAATACCTCTACTTTTGCATTTCAGTTTTCTGTCTGAAATGGCTGTGCGGCAAGGCTTTAGCGCCTCAACATTGTTGCCATGGTAGAGGATCATTGCTTCGCCCTACCCTGCAGTTTTGTCTGATGTTGCTGACTGGTCTTCGCGGACCTTTTCCTCGTAGAGCTTGAAGAGGTGCGCCTCGATTTCCGACTCCGGCGTGTCGGCCTTGAGGCCGTAGGCTTCAAGCACGGCCTTGTCATTGGCCTTGTGAGCCTTTTGAAGATCGCTGAACAGGTCTAGGTTCGAGTACATCTGCCCGAGCGTGGCTTCAGGGTACTTGGCGCGGGCGTCGAGGATCCCCTGCGCGGTCTTGGAGATCTTCTGCTTTGTCGCCTCGTCGGCATCAGGCCAGACGAAGTTGTTGTAGACGATGTCCTTCGAGTAGCGGTAGTCGCTCTTGAGCCTTCCCGCTACTGCCCTCATCCAGGACATGTGCACAGATGAACTAAGTACGCCTAGAGAATACAAATTGCCTTCAGGGATCAGATTCAGTTGGTTGCTACATAAAACGTCCGGTGACATAAAGCCAATAGGAATATATCTGCGTTTTTCTGACGACACAACAGGTATAACAATATAATTCGTTTTCGGCATCACTTCTAAGCCAAAATTCTGTGGCTTTTCTGCAGCCTTCTGCGTAGCTTTTCTTGAACTAGATAATCTATATTTTCTGACCTTATTAACAATTGATAAACAAAGAGGAAGTTTTAGGAGTTCAACCGGATTGACGTTACCTAAATATAAGCACTGCCTCGGCCTGTTATTTATAAATTCATCAGCTCCATACCAGGTCTTAAAAAATTTAGCCGCATTAGGCTCTTTGCTCAGAAAGTTTTCTTTTTCCTCATTTGTAAAAATATATTCGTCGTTATCTATTCTTTGCGATCCTGTAAGTAATCCTGGCACATTACAGATAGACCTATTTCTAGATTCTATAAATATATTGTCAGCATCCATAAGATAACCGTTGATGTGGGAAGCCTCGATTAAGTCATCACCGTCGTAGATATGTTTTGGCCCGTTCTTGTCACGGCTAAAGCCGATGATCACGCAGTGCACGTGGGCCTTGTCGGCAGCCTCGTTGTTCCAAATAAAGGTGCGGCAGGCGAAGTTGATGACTATTCCGTCTGCGGCGAGCTTCTTCCAGAGGATCGCAACCTGTTCTCCTTGGGAGATGCTGTTCGTCGACACCAGCGCCGAGCGTATGTCGCGGCCCTTTGTGTACTCGTCTGTCTTGAAGTACCAGCCGCCCACATAGTCGAGGTTGCCGATGTTCTTGACGTCAGGCCATTGCTCGGCAAGATCAGCCTTATGGTCCGCACCCATGGTCCTGGCCCCGAGAAACGGCGGATTGCCCATGATGTAGGAGCACTCCGAGGCTGGGAGGACGCTGTTCCAGTCCATGCGCAGCGCGTTGCCCTCGACGATGCTGGTGTAGGTCTTGAGCGGCAGGAAGTCGATGTGGTGGCCAACTATCCTCGCCGTCTCGTCGAGCATCTGGCTCTCTGCAATCCACAGCGCGGTCTTGGCCACGCTCACGGCGAAGTCGTTTATTTCAATGCCGTGGAACTGGGAGATGGAGACCTTCACGGGGGACAGTTCCTGCTGCCAGGTGAATAGGTCGAGCGTGCCGCCGCCTAAGAGGTTCAGAACCTCGTTCTCAAGCCTGCGCAGGCAGATGTATGTCTCGGTGAGGAAGTTTCCCGAGCCGCAGGCCGGGTCGAGGAACTTGAGGCCTGCAAGCTTGTCCTGATAGCCGCGCAGCATGCCGGCGTACTTCTTGGTGATGATGGTCCTGACGCCAGAGCCTGACTCGGCCTTGTCCGAGCGGATGCCTATTTCCTGCTTGATTTTGCAAAGCTCGTCCCTAAGTCCGTCGAGGAAGAGCGGATCGATGACCTTGTGGATGTTCTCAATGGAGGTGTAGTGCATCCCGCCCTTGCGCCGGGTCTCGGGGTTCAATGTGCTCTCGAACATGGCCCCGAAGATGGTCGGGCTTATCTCGGACCAGTTGAACTGCTCGCTGCACTCGTGCAGCAGGATGCCGTAGGCCTTCTGGTCAAATGGCGGGATCTCGTCCTCCTCGTCATGGGCGAACAGCCCGCCGTTGACATAGGAGAAGGCGGCATACTTGGGATCGAGCGAGGGCTTGCGCTTGTCCTTTGGCGTGTTGAGCACGGCAAAGAGCTTTTCAAGCGCGTCGCCGGCATTCTCCGGGCGGTAGCTTTCGAGGAAGTGCGCGAAGAGATCCTTCTGCGCAAACAACCCCGCGTCCTCGGCGTAGAGGCAGAACACCAGCCTCACGCAGAGCTTGTTGAGGCTTCGCAGAACCGATGGATCATCCTGCCTGCCCTCGCCGTAGAGCGGCAGCAGCGCGTTGTAGAGCTTCGCGATTAAGCCCGCAGCCTTGACCGAGAGATCGAGCTCGGCCTTGCGGGCTTGCTCGTTCAAATCGGTGAGGAACGAGAGCGAGCCGTAGGCCTTGGGAAGATCGGAGAGCGCAATGCGGATGGGCTCGTCATTGGGCTTCTCGAGATCGTGGATCTCAAAGGAGGTGAAGTTGCAGACCACGATCCAGCGAGGACGTTCCGAAGCGGGAAGCCAGTCGGCGTAGCGCTTGCCCTGCCCGTAGGGCGTTAAAGGAGCGCCGTCGGACTGCTCCTCCTTCCTCGAGAGGTCGATCCTCGCGCCCTTCTGCTCGATGAGCACCTTCGTCTCCGGGATGTAGCCGTCGATGAACTTGGTGGTGCCGCCGAACTTGACGCGCTTCTCGAACTGGATGAACCTGGCTGGAGACTCGATGCCGTAGACGCTTGAGAGGAGGTCGGTCCAGAAGCTCTGGGTGTCCTGCTTCTCGTCGCCGCGATCCTTCCATGCCTGGGCAAAGGCCTTGGCGGCCTCCCTCTGCCTTGCCGATGTAAGCCTCATCGCTATCCTGCCTTAGTTGTGCTCCCTGAAAAACGCCCAATGCTGCGCGTTCGACACGCAGCGGGAATGCAAGTGAATTTTATACGCTAATCTGAACGAACACATTTATCCGCTTCACGAAATTTGCATTCATCCCTTGAGGCAGGGATGCCTGGACGGCCTTGGCGCAGGCGAGGCTTGATGCGGCATGATTGCCTATGCGCCTCTTGCATGGAAAATTCCGTCCTTTCAACACTCAAGATCTCTACTTTTGCATTTCAGTTTTCTGTCTGAAATGCAAAAGTAGAGTTAATACGTAAAACTCATTCATAAAATGTGACCTTCATTGCAGAGTTTTTAATTCTGTGACTGATAGCTACATATTTTTTTTGAAAATTTGTTACATTTTACGAGTTAATCAACGGAATTTGAGTAGTCCGCTGAATCCTTGCATAAGGCACAAAATGAGCATCTTAAAAAAATTAAACGATCCGGGGATAAAGCTTTCAAAATCAGACCGGAGGCTCATCGAATACTTTTTAAAGTACGGAACTCAGGCCTGCTCATCCTCAATCTCCGAAATCTCCGACGCGTGCGAGGTCTCGCACGCCACAGTTACAAGATTTGCCCGTAAGTTCGGCTTTGAGACGCTCAAAGACTTTAAGATAGCTCTGGCACAGGATCTTGGCGCCCATGACAGTACCAATACCCTGCTGACACCCTCAATTGATCTTAAAGATTCGTGCGAGATCACCGCGCAAAAGCTTTTACAGCTTAACGTGACCATGCTGACCCAGAGCTCCCGCGAGCTTGATTTCCAGTCAGTACGCACCCTGGTGCGCGCCATCATAAGCGCAAGACGGGTATTTTTCTTTGGTATCGGAGCGTCTGGCTTTATCGCCCGCGATGCTGCCCGCAAATTCACACGTCTTGGCATCAACGCGCTTTGCGCTACTGACAGCCATGACATGATGATGCACGCCTCACTCGCTACCCGTGAGGATCTGTGTCTTTTCATCTCAACCTCAGGTCAGACCTTTGAGATCATCATGGCAGCCGAGCTTGCCAAGAAAAACGGCGCCAAGCTCGGCGCAATCACCTCTGACTACTACTCAAAGCTTGGCAAGCTCTGCGATCTGGACGTAATGCATTCGGTGCGTGAGTCTGATCTTACATCTGGCTACGCCGACTCAAGGCTCTCGGTATTCTTCATAATCGATCTGATCTTTATTGAAGTAATTAAGGTCATGGGCGAACCGGCCTTAAAGAACCGCCAGAAGACCGCCGACGCGATCGCGTCCTTAACTCCTGAGGCTTAAATAAGCCTGATTTAACCAAAACGCGCAAATCCGAAGGCAGACTTGATCGCGCAAGGCTATGATGGGCCTCCATTTAAATGAGGTCGTAGCCATGCGTCAGGACAACAAAATCAAAAAGCCGGATCTGTCTTATCTAAAAGCCTTTTTTCTCAGTATAAAAAATCCCAAAACCATTTCCCGCGCGGCTGTATTCAACTGCGCGCTTTTAGGATGCACTCTGACCCTTTTCCCAGTTCTCGCACGATCCTGTGGGATCTGGGTAAACCTCAGTTCGTCAATTCCTCCGGGAATTTATCATCAGGCCGAAGGCGCGATCCTCCGGGGTGATTGTATCTTAAGCTGTGTTCCGTCCAGCGCTGCCGCTCTTGCCTACGAAAGACACTATATAGGCTACGGAAACTGCCCGATGAGCACCGCCCCTGTAGGCAAATACGCTGTGGGTCTTCCGGGGGATCAGGCAAGAATAAACCAGGAAGGGATAGTGATAAATGGTACCAAGCTTAACTCGACCAAACCGCTTGAGCTGGACATTGAAAAAAGAACGCTCGAACCTTTTATGCTAGATCGTCAATTGTCTGAGGATGAATATCTGCTCGCGGGAGAAACAAAAGAGAGCTATGACAGCCGTTACTTCGGACCTGTAAGCAAAAAAGAGATAAAAGGAAAAATAGAGGCGGTTTATTTATTCTGAACCACCGGCTTAAGGATAACCATCAGAATGGCAAAAAATGGGTTAAATCAGACAGACAGAGACTAAAAAGCCCGGCGGCGGCCGGGCTTTTTATAAGATTAGCGATTAGTCAGCGCACTTGAACAGGAGCGAGCCGTTGGTGCCGCCAAATCCAAAGTTATTGGACAGCGCGTACTCAATGTCGTGCTTCTGAGCCTCATTCGGAACCAGGTTGAAATCACCAACCTCTTCCTCAGGATGCTCAAGATTAATGGTAGGAGGGCAGATCTGATCACGAATTGACAATACGGTGATCACAGCCTCAATCGCGCCGGCGGCGCCAAGCAGATGGCCTGTCATGGATTTGGTTGAGCTCATGCAGGTATTCTTCGGGGCGTCTCCAAAAATGGATTTCACCGCGCGAAGCTCTGAGAGATCGCCAACATGAGTTGAGGTGCCATGGGCGTTGATATAGTTAACCTGCTCAGGCTTAACCCCTGCGTCTTTGAGGGCATGGACTATGGATCTGGCCGCGCCTTCGCCGTTTTCAGGGGTAGCGGTCATATGGAAAGCGTCACCACTCATGCCAAAGCCAACCAGCTCGGCGTAGATCTTGGCGCCGCGAGCCTTGGCGTGCTCGTATTCCTCAAGCACCAGTACGCCGGCGCCATCACCTAACACAAATCCGTCACGGTCAACATCCCAGGGACGTGATGCCTTTTCAGGATCATCATTGCGGTGTGAAAGAGCGTGCATCGCGCTAAAGCCGCCTATTCCCATCGGGGTGGAAGCCTTTTCAGACCCGCCGCAAACCATCACGTCAGCGTCACCATAAGCTATGAGACGAGCTGAAAGACCGATGGCGTGAGTACCGGTAGCGCAGGCGGTAACAGTCGAAAGATTAGGACCGCGCAGACCTTTTAAAATCGAAAGCTGGCCTGAAACCATGTTGATGATGGTTGAGGGCACGAAGAACGGGCTGATCCCGTGCGGGCCACGGGCGGCAAGACCGTTGATGTTTTTCTCGATGAGGGTAAGTCCGCCAATTCCGGAACCAATCATGGTGCCAATTGAGCAGCGGTTTTCATCGGTAATTTCCAGACCGGAATCATCAAGGGCCATAATGCCCGCCGCGATCCCGTACTGAATGAAAAGATCCATCTTGCGCTGATCTTTGGTGGAAATTCCCCACTTCTGCGCGTCAAAATCTTTTACAGTTCCTGCGATCTTGACGGGAAAATCAGTCACGTCAAAATTGGTGATCGGGCTTATGCCGCTCTTGCCCGCCAGAAGATTTTTCCAGGATTCCTCAGCCGTGTTGCCGACCGGGCTGAGCATGCCCAGTCCGGTAACTACTACCCTGCGTTTTTGCACCGTTGGTGTCTCCAAAAAACTATTGCCTTATACAAAGACGGAGAAGTTTAAACCGCTTCTCCATCATTGCAATACACGTGAATTCAAAAGGCGGGTTTTAATCCCGCCTTTTGCAGAACATTATTTGTTGTCGTTCTGATGCTTCTCGATGTAGTCGATCGCAGCCTGAACGGTATTGATCTTTTCGGCTTCCTCATCGGGGATTTCGGTCTTGAACTCTTCCTCGAGCGCCATAACAAGCTCTACGGTATCCAGAGAGTCCGCGCCGAGGTCATCAACGAAGGATGCAGCTGGCACCACGTCTTCAGGTTTCACCGCAAGCTGGTCTGCAATAATCTTTTTAACACGTTCTTCAATACTGTTGCTCATTTGTTTCCTTGATCAGTTCCTGCCTTTGACGCAGATATCTGTCCTCAGTTTACTTTCCGAATTCCCCCGGGCACTATGCCCAGGACCCGAAAACTTGAAAGAATTATATATGTTTTACTCTGTATTTGGTAGGGTCTAGATCCCAAAAAAGCACCTTTGCACCCATATTAGGGATCAGCCGCAATACAATCCGCCGTTGACATCTATCACGCTGCCGGTGATATACGATGCCAGATCTGATGATAAAAATACCACAGCGCCTGCTATATCCTCTGCGGTAGCGGCTCTCTTAAGCGGTATGGTATCAGTCCAGGCCTTAAGCTGCTCTGGCTTGAGCGCGGCGGTCATATCGGTGGCTACAAAGCCCGGAGCCACGCAGTTTACGGTGATGCCGCGCGCGGCGACTTCCTTTGCCAGTGACTTTGAAAAACCAATCAGACCAGCCTTGGCGGCTGAGTAATTGGTCTGACCGGCGTTGCCGGTCTCACCTACGATTGAGGCGATGCTGATGACGCGTCCGCTGCGGCGGCGCATCATTTTGGCGATCGCAAGCTGGGTTAAATGCACGTGAGCGTTAAGGTCACAGGTGATAATGTCATTCCAGTCGCTCTCTTTCATTCTCATGAACAAACCGTCACGGGTTATTCCGGCGTTGTTTACCAGAATATCGGGAGCGCCCCCGAAAAACTCCTCACACTGAGCGTACATTTTTTCAATGCTCGCGCTATCAAGACCGTTCATTACAAGTCCCTTGCCATTCGTGCCGAGAGTCTCGGTTATCTTCTGCGCTCCGGACTCAGAGGTTGCGGTGCCGCATACTTTCGCGCCTAGTTCTGTAAAGGCTTTGGCGATCGCCGCTCCGATGCCGCGAGATGCGCCGGTGACAAGAACGGTTTTACCTGTAAAATCAAGATTAAACATTAAATCCTCTCCTTTAGTTATTCACTAAGCGCAGCAACAGCCTTCTCAAGTGAAGCCTTATCGCATACATTGCAGGCTGTAAGACTCTTGTCGATGCGGCGGAGCATGCCCGAGAGCACGCGGCTGGGGCCAAGCTCGCAGAGAATACCGACACCTTCAGAGGCCATCGCCTGAACGCTCTGAGCCCAGCGCACAGGACCGGTAAGCTGGGCTAAAAGAGCTTTTTTGATAGCCGCGGCGTCTGTTTCTTTGGCGGCGGTGAAATTCGCGTATACAGGGTACGCGGCATTTTTGACTTCAATGCTGTCGAGCGCTTCCTTTAATTTGTCAGCGGCGCTCTGCATCAGCGGGCAGTGAGACGGAGCTGATACCGCAAGCGCGACCACGCGCTTGGCGCCATTGGCGCTGAAATACTCAGAGGCAGCGTCTACACCGTCTTTTGCCCCTGAGATCACAACCTGACCCGGAGTATTGAAATTGGCAGCCCAGACTTTGAGTCCTTTGGCTCTTACCTGCTCACAGCCTTTTTCAATATCCTCATCAGATACACCAAGCACCGCGGCCATCGAGCCCTGACCAGCGGGAACAGCTTCCTGCATGGCTTTGCCACGAACTCGCACGAGCTTTACCGCGTCGCTGAAGGCAATTGATCCGGCGCAGACCAGGGCGCTGTACTCGCCTAAAGAATGGCCGGCGGCAAAAGCCGGGATAGCTCCTGAGCGCTCGGTGAGAAGACGATAGGCGGCCACCGAGGCTGTAAGGATCGCCGGCTGGGTGATCTCGGTCTTATTGAGCTCGCTCTCAGGTCCGTTTAAGGTCAGCGCCTTAAGATCATAGCCGAGCGCGTCAGAGGCCTCAGCGTAGACATCCGCCACAACCTTCTCGTCCATCAGATCGGCGAACATGCCTACAGACTGGGAACCCTGTCCCGGAAAAACAGCTGCGAATTTTTTCATGACAAGCCAACGCGGTCCGCTGGACCGCCTCCTTATAAAGTGAAAAGTTTTAATTCAATATTCTGGAAACCTGAGCGCAGGTAATTTAATACCTCACCAGAGCCGATCCCCACGCAAAACCGCCGCCGAAGGACTCTAGCAACAGCATGTCACCGCGTTTGATCCTGCCTGATCTGATCCCCTCATCAAGCGCCAGCGGCACCGAGGCTGATGAGGTATTTCCCTGACGATCCAGCGTGACTATGACCTGAGACATATCAAGTCCCAGTCTGCGCGCTGTTGCGGCAATGATCCTGAGGTTTGCCTGATGAGGTACCAGAAAATCCAGATCAGATGGCGAAATTCCACCCATTTCAAGTGTCTGGGTAACAAGGCGTGAGAGAACTACCACGGCGTGGCGGAACACGTCATTACCCTTCATGTAAAGATATGAATGTCCGGCGTCAGATCCGTCCCTTGATGGGAATGGAAGCTTTAATAGCGGCGCGAAGGAAGGATCGGATGAGAGCTTTACGGCAAGCGTGCCCTGCTCATCGGATTTTCCCAGCACCACCGCTCCTGCGCCATCACCAAACAGGATTATGGTGGTACGGTCAGAAGGGTCACAGGCCTCAGCCATGAGATCGGCTCCGACCACCAGCACGTTATCGCACATTGATGAGAGAATCATCGAATGCGCCATCGCGTAAGCATAGCTAAATCCCGCGCAGGCGGCGGCTACGTCAAATGCCGGGACATCACTTATTCCAAGGATCCCTGCTATCTCGCACGCTGAAGAAGGAAAAGCGTTCTTAGATGAGGTGGTGGCACATATAACCGCCCCTATCTGGGACGGCTCAAGTCCAGCGGTCTTTATCGCTATGGCGGCCGCTTTGGCTCCCATAGTCGCCGCTGTATCATCAGGGCCCGCGATCCTGCGTTCACGTATTCCGGTACGCTCTACAATCCACTCGTCAGAGGTATCGACCATTTTCTCAAGATCGGCGTTGGTACGGACTGTTTGCGGAAGATAACCGCCGGTTCCAAGGATTCTGGTATACAAAGATCCACCCGTTTTATTTAGTTTGGTATCAGCGCGCGGCGTTGTTCTTAACCACCCTTTAAGCCGGAGCGGGAGCTCCGGCGCATCGCGCCAAAATCTGTTAACGCATAGTGCCTGTCAGGTCTTTATTATACACGCATGCGGGATCTGCCTTAAAATCACTGACAATCAGTCATTAAGCAACGGATCTTCAAGCATAGCGTCACAAAGTCCTGCTTTTACGGCCTTCGCGGCCTCAACTATCGCTACGGCAAGTGCTTCCTGCTTAGCGCTGGCATGGCTTTTGACCACGTTGCCGCGTACTCCAAGGAGCAGGGATCCATTGTACTGCCAGGGCATCAGCCACTCAGGGCAGGCAAGCTTCGCGAAATATCGTTTTATCCCGCGCTCTCGGAAGAATACCTTAACCACACCTTCCGCGGCCTTGAGCGCGATATTTCCGGTAAAGCCATCGGTGACGATAATGTCACTATCCCCGCTAAAAAGCTGATTTGCCTCGATAAAACCGTTGCAATGCAGCTTCTTGCGCGCGCTTATCAGAACGCGGGCCTTCTGCACCAGCTCATTACCCTTGCCAAGTTCGGATCCTATATTGAGTATGGCGCATGACGGTTCGCTTACCCCCAGTATAAGGCGTCCTGCCGCAGTGCCAAGTCTTGCGAAATCGCAAAGATCTGAAGGAGCGCATCTTGAGTTGGCTCCCAGATCAAGCATCAGACTAAAGCGTCCGGAACCTGATGGGATCTTGGCGCAAAGCGCAGGACGCATGCGCCCGATGGTCCCAAGTATGTGGCGTGAAAGCACCACCAGTGGTCCGGTGCCGCCCGCGGATATCACGGCCTGAGCCTCACCATCCTTCACACACTGTATAGCCTTGCGCATGGACGACTGTGAATAACCGCAAAGTACATTTCTGGGTGGTTCATCCTGAGGGATCTGCAACGGAGCGAAGCGATATTCACAGCGCGGTCCCAATACCTGGGCGCGCGCAAGATCCTCTTCAAGCTGCCTTGCCCCGAATGCTATAAGCCTCATGTCAGGGTACAGGGTCATGGCGAATCTGACCGCCCTGGCAATACCCGACAGCGCGTCGCGATCCCCACCGTTGCCATCAAGAGCTACGGTAACGTTTTTCAAATTCTCTGATACCAAACGATAAACGGGGCGCCCCGGTTAACCCGCAACGCCCCGCTCCAGTACAAGCTTGTATAAATATATTTATTAGTGATGCTGTTTCAGATCACTTACGCTTTAAAGGCTCCGCAGCCTGCAGATCGTACTTGACCCCGCGGTAGTAGCCGCCTTCGGTCAGGTTGTGGCGGACATGAACCTCGCCTGAGGTCTTATCCACAGAAAGCTGGTTTGCGGTAAGCGCGTCATGGGTACGACGCTTGTCACGGCGTGAACGGGACTGATGAGTCTGCTGAACGGCCATGTGATGTCTCCTAAATTTCCGGAAATGCGGCTCTTACAGCCGCGCTGTATTTTCACGCTGTCTCACGACAGCTCTAAACGCGGCATTATAGATGAAGCACCGTCTACATTCAACCCAATTTGAATCTCCAGTAATGGCGGCTCTTCATTTTCCATGTTTTTTCACTGACGATTCGCTTTTTTCATCTCCTGTTTAAGCGAGTCTAATACCGCGAAAGGATTTACCTCAGGCTCATCAGGGATCTCCCCAAAGCTCATCCCGGGGCTTACGCATGCCTTATCACCCTCATCATGACGGGGAGAATACGGTATCTCCAGTAGAAGGCAGTCCTCAAGGTATCCCAAAAGCTCAAAGTCTCCCGCCGCGGTTACCGGCACGATATCAAGATGATCGTCAATCTTAAGGCTCTTTGCCTTGGCCTCATCACACGTTGATCTGAACACGGAGTGCAGTTCAACCTTTATGTCACCGCCGCAACGCTGACAGCGCATGGTGACAGGACAGCTGATCTCACCTTCTATGGTTCTCAGTCCCTGCAGATCCCTGAAGAAATGAAAAACCGCTCGAGCCGGCGCATCAACGCTCACACAGGCGTCGCCAAGCCTTTTTAAGAATGACTGGTCAATTAAGGTATCGTAGTGCTGCTCAAGGCTTACCGCCTTGTCAAAGCTCACTACCGGCGAGAAAGCTAAATCTGCCATGGTTGCCTCCGGATTATAAAACGCGGATCCTAAACCCCTGTCACGGGCTTTCTTTGCAATGAAGTATACACTATGCATATAAGCCGCCCTTCCGGACGGCGCTTGTTTTGGAGACGCGATGATGTTCCGCTTTTTCACTTTCGCGATGACCATGTTTGCGGCCGTCCTGTACGCGCAGGGCGCTCAGGCTCATGTTTTCACCCAGAAGTTCAACACTATGCACTATTCTGTTAACGAGGTGATCCTGGGCGCGGGCGAAATACTTGATACGCAACGGCAGGCAAAGATAGTAAGTGAGGCTCAGGCCAAAGCGCGCGGGCTTAAATACCAGACTGTAACCGCGGTATTTCCTCAGGGAGCGGCAGGTCTTCACGGCAACGTCTCACAGCCGCTACTGGGGCTTCTTACCATCACAAACTACGGCGGTGGGGATAAGATTGAGTGGCGCACCCAGAATGTTTTTGCCACGAATATAGGTATTACCTTAAATACCGACCTGCTGCGCCAGCTGGTGGATAACCGGGTTTTAAGTCCTCTGCTTAAAGAGTTGCGCCAGCTGCCTCTGATCCTTGCTGATATGCCGCTTGACATGAATACCAAAGACTTTCGCGGAATGCGCTTTTATACCTTCAAGGATCGCAGCTTCGTGATTGACACAGCGGTTATAGACAGCCTTTTTTACGATGAGCAGCAGCGCGCGAGACCTCTTCCCGGGTGCAAAATCACCATGATGGTGATGCCTGACCGGATCTCACCTGATGTTCCGCTTTTTATAAGCGCTCACGGGACGGTAAACGCGATCACCTGTCCTTCAGAAAGAGAATAATTCAGATGCTCTGAGGGGCAGACCGCCCGTGCTGACGCGGTGACTGCCCTTTTCACGACACGCAGGGCGAAGAAAAAGACATTTACCTTCCGCCCCGGTCCTCAAATAAAAAACGGTTTTAATGACGCCGCGTCAGATGAAATATCTGATATCCGTTACTTTTGGCAAAATTGCCTCACACGGGGGTGCTAGTCTCAGGAGCGCGTCACCGCTCCACACCCCGGTCTGTACCGCAAGAGCTTTGGATCCGGCGGCATGGTACATCATGATATCCATTGCCGCGTCACCAACCCCCAGAATGCGCGATGGTCTTACATTAAGACGTTCTGAGAGCAGGCGCATCATCCCCGGATCAGGCTTTGACGGAGCCTCACTGCCGCCTGCAATCGCGTCACACATTGATCTCAGGGCGGTGCCATATACCGTGCGCTTGACTCCGGTTACCGATCTTCCCGAGACAAATCCTATCTTGTAACCTCTTTTTTTAAGCTCACTTACGGTCTCAACCACGCCGTCAAAGAGGTTGTCGATTAAAAACTCAGGATGCTCTGAGTAGATCCTGCGGTAACTTTCCGTAAATTCCAGATATTCTGACTTGTGATCTGAAGGCAGTACCGTACGCAGACTGTCCTCAAGCTTCATGCCTATGGTGCTCATGACAAGGTGAGGATCTGGTCTTTTGTAACCAAAGCTGTCAAAAACAAAATTCGTGCAGGCGATGATATTGCCTATGCTGTCAGTGAGCGTTCCATCAAGATCAAAGGCCAGCGCGTCAACACTGGCGAGCACCTGCCTTAGATTTGCGGCATACGTGAGATCCCGCCTGCCATTTACGAAATTCTCCATCACGAAAGCTCCCTGAGCACCTGCAGTATATTCGCAAGCTCAGGCGGCAGGGGCGCTTCTATCTTGAGTAGTTTCCCCTCAACCGGATCGGTAAAAGTGATCCTCTGGGCATGCAGAAACATGCGGTGCAGCCCGTGCTCGCGCAAAAAACCGTTAAACTCCTTGTCACCGTATTTCTCATCCCCGCCTACCGGATGACGCACATACGCGCAATGCACCCTGATCTGATGCGTTCTACCCGTGTGAGGCATAGCCGCCATAAGAGTGGCTCCGGCAAATTCCTCGACTATGTCAAAGCCGGTGGAAGATGGCTGGCCGTTTTTAAAATCCACCTCGACCATACGCTCTCCAGAGCGCAGCTCATTGCGTATAAGAGGAGCGTTTACCAAATTCTGTCTTCTGTCCCACTTTCCCGGAACCAGAGTGAGATAGCGCTTGTGCACCTGTCTCTGACGGAACTGCTCATGCAGATCGCGAAGCGCCGAACGGCGCTTGGCGACTATCAGACAGCCTGACGTGTCACGGTCGAGACGGTGTGCAAGCTCAAGAAAGCGCTGCTCTGGGCGCAGTGCGCGCAGAGCCTCTATCAGACCGAACTCTATTCCGCTGCCGCCGTGGGCGGCCAGCCCTGAAGGCTTGTCCACAACCAGGATCCCGTCGTTTTCAAAAAGGATCCTGTCTTTAAGATCCTGTACCAGATGAAGCCTTGACGATGGAATGGTGACCGGTCCTTTCGTGACGGTCACCGGAGGTATACGTATGAGATCGCCTTCTGAAAGTTTGTATGAAGGCGAAACCCTGCCTTTATTAACTCTGACCTCGCCGCGTCTTAAGATTCTGTAAATCATGCTGCGCGGCACCCCCTTGAGGTTGCGCGCAAGATAATTGTCAAGCCGCTGTCCCTCATCATCCGAGGTCGCTGTCTTGTAGGTTACGCCTTTGTTTTCAGTGCGATTGTCTGGAGTCATCAGGATCCCTCTGTAAAAGAACGCCGATATTGTACCGCACTGCCATATACAGGCGGAGCATGAGTCCTATGATATGAAAGGCCTCCGCAAAAGCTTCCCGGGCTGTTGTTTTCCTGGTGAGGCTGAAAATACGCCGAAATTTGCGCTTTATAAATAAGCCCGGCATTGTGATGTGGCATAATATCTGATCACGAAGATACGACAGCCTGTTGTTCATGGTTTCTATCTTTGTTTTTGCATTTTCCCTGCCCGGGATGCCGGGCGTCCACCTCTTTGGCAGGCTGGTATATTCGCTGTGCCGTAATGTGGATAAAGGGAAGAATGCGGCGCCGCAAGCCGTGACCCCTCCCCACGCGGGGACAAGGCGCGTCCGGATGCGGATAAAATCAAATACAAAGCTGGTTTTCCGCCTGCGTGACTGGGCTGTGTCTGCCTGGGTGCCTGACTATACCCATGCCCCCGGTACGGCGGCCTGTTCAGTCTGATGTGAAAACCGCATACAAGGAGCCTCTCTCGTGAAGAGAATGCTTATAAACGCGACTCAGCAAGAAGAGATCCGCGTTGCCCTTGTCGATGGCCAGAAGCTGTATGACCTCGACATAGAATCCCCGCAGCATGCCAACAAGAAAGCCAATATTTACAAAGGTGTGATAACCCGTGTCGAGCCCAGCCTTGAGGCTGCCTTCGTCGATTACGGCGTAGACCGCCATGGTTTTCTGCCCATAAAGGAAATCGCACCTGAGTACTACCCTGAGGGAACGAATTTTTCCGACCGTGCGTCACTTAAGACTGCGATCAAGGAAGGCACCGAGGTAATCGTCCAGATTGAGAAGGAGGAGCGTGGGCTTAAAGGCGCCGCTCTTACCACTTATGTATCTCTTGCCGGAAGCTATCTCGTGCTCATGCCCAATAACCCGAGAGCAGGCGGGATCTCCCGCAGGATCGAGGGCGAGGATCGCACCGACCTTAAGAGCGCCATGAAGGGACTCGATGTTCCTGAAGGCATGGGCATCATTGTCCGTACCGCAGGCGTTGGCAAAACCTCAGAGGAGCTTGCCTGGGATCTGCAGATCCTGACAAAGCTCTGGAGCATGATCAAAGACGCTGCCTCCGCGCGCCGCGCCCCGTTCCTCATTCATCAGGAGTCCAATATCGCGCTGCGCGCGATCCGCGATTACCTGCGCGAGGATGTAGGAGAGATCCTGGTTGACAGCAAAGAGGTCTTTGACGAGGTGCTCCACTACATCAAGATGGTCCGCCCCGAATTTGAAAACAAGGTGCATTACTACAACAATCTTGATGTGCCTCTGTTCTCAAAATTCCAGATTGAAAGCCAGATAGACTCCGCGTATCAGCGTGAGGTTCGTCTGCCTTCAGGCGGCGCCATCGTCATTGACCCAACTGAAGCCCTGACATCAATTGACGTCAACTCCGCCAAGGCCACCCATGGCGGAGACATTGAGGAAACCGCGCTGCAGACCAATATTGAGGCTGCCGAAGAAATCGCCAGACAGCTCAGACTGCGCGATATCGGCGGACTGGTTGTCATCGACTTCATCGACATGACGCCGATTAAGAACCAGCGCGAGATTGAAAACCGCATGCATGAGGCGATCCGTCAGGATCGCGCGCGCATTCAGTTAAGCCGCATCTCAAAATTCGGCCTTCTTGAAATGTCACGCCAGCGTCTGCGTCCGTCACTTGAGGAATCAAGTTCGCATGTCTGCCCTATGTGTAAGGGTCAGGGCACGGTGCGAGACACCTCATCACTGGCGCTCTCAATTATGAGACTCATCGAAGAGGAGTCTCATAAGGACAACTCGGGTGATGTTTACGCGGTATGCCCGGTGGACGTCGCCACCTTCATACTCAATGAGAAGCGCGATCAGATCGCCAAGATCGAAGAGCACAATCACATAAGGATCACCGTAGTTCCTGATCAGCACTATATGCCTCAGGAATACATGGTTCAGAGGATCCCCAGCAACACTGCTTCCCCGTATAAGAACAGCATTGAAATGCTGCGATCCTTAAACGAGGAGGCGCGTGAGCGTGATGAGCTTAAGAACTTCGAGCACGATATCCCGAAGGCTGCCCAAAGGGATGAGCCTGCGATAAGCTCCGATCAGTTCACGAGCGCCATGTCAGAGCCGGCTCCGAAGGCTAAGCCCGCGTCACGCCGTCAGGATACCCAGAAGGCCGAGCGCACCGGGCGCCAGGGCGCATCCCGCGTGACCCGCCAGAGCAAAGAGCAGAAGAGCACTGGTCTCATTGGTACCGTAGTAGGTTTCTTCAAGAGCATAGTCTCCTCTTCAAACGACAAAGAGCAGGAAACCCGCCGCCGTCCCTCACAGAGAAACGGGCAGAAGCCCCAGAGATCCCGTTCAGCCGGATCAGAGGGCAGACGCTCCTCATCCCGCTCAAGAAATGAGAGATCAGAGGGTCAGACCCGCAGGCCGCGTACTGAGCGTAGCGCCCAGACACGCGTATCCCGCGCCTCACGAAGCGAGGAAAAAGCGCCTGATGAGATAAAAAGCTCAACCCAGCGCGCCCCGAGAAGCGAGAGAATTCGTGATACCGAAAGACCCCAGAGACAGCGCAGAACTCCCAGGGCAGCAGATGACGCCCAGACGCAGGAGCGCCGCGCGCCGCGCCGCCGCCCTGCGGCCCCGGCAGTTGCCGCGAAGCCCAAAGAGACCAAACCTGACGAGATCCAAAAACCATGGGAGAGCATAGAGCGCAAGCCTTATGAGTTCACCCAAGCTCCCGCGGGTGAGGGAAGTGAGAATAATGTAAGCTTCGCTGAGATACACGAGGGTCGTGATGATCTAAGCGCCCCTTCTTATCCTCACTCTGTAAGACAGGGCGGTCTTGCCTCTGCCGACAATTACACTCAGGCGGATGCCGGTCAGGGCGATGATGTGGCGGTGGATTTTTCTGATGTTCCTCAGGCTGCGCCTGAAGACGAGAACTACACACACTCATCCCGTCAGGGCGGATACGCGCAGGCCACTGGCAGGGCCGGAACCTACCGTACCATTGATACCCAGAGGGACAGTGATCCATTTGACAGCGAACGTGATGAGCGCTCCTAAGAGCAAATGACACAGAATCCCAAATGATTGAAGACCCGGGCACTGCCCGGGTCTTTTTTTGCGTCATGACTTTTCTGACACGCTTCCAAGTATCAGGGTATCAGGAAATGAATTGAATTTCGTCTTATGCTCCGTGCTATGCTCTTTATCATTCCGAGGAGGGCTTTTTAATGGATCAGTCGCTTCTGCCCAATATTTATGATTTCATATCCAAGACCTATCCTTTCTCCCAGCTTTCGCCGCTTGAGATGGATGCCATAGCCACAGCGGTAAAGATTTCATATCACACTCCTGACGATGTTCTGGATAACGCCGATCTGGCGGGAGCGGGTCTTTACATGGTAAGGACCGGAGCATGTGAGGAGATAAACAAACAGGACGGACATCTGCGCGCGCGCATGGGGGTTGGGGACACCTTCGGTTATACCCAGATAGACAAGAAAGGTCAGAGCGACTACAGGGTACGCTTTATTGAAAACACCCTGCTCTATTTTATAAACCGCAAGGTACTTGAGCTTATCATCGCCAAAAACAAAACCGTAGGCGACTATTTCAGCTCCTGCGACAGCGTAAGACTAAAAAGCACCCACTCTGTTCCCGCACAAACAGGAACAGACAGCGGAACCAGAACCGTTTTTGAGGCAGCCTCGCGCCACTGCCCGGTTCTTCAGGAAAGCGCGACTATTCAGGATGTGGCGATCGCCCTTCGCGATACCCACAGCGAGCTTGCCGTGATTGCAAAAGGCGATACCCCAAGCGGAGTAATAACCAAAACCGACATTGCCTGCCGCGCTGTCGCGGCGGGAATGCCTGCGACGGCTCCCGCGTCCGGGATCCTGTCAAAAGGAGTTATCTCGGTTGAAGGCTCAGAGAGTGTGGACAGAGCGTTTGAGCTTATGGTGATGCATAGTGTCAAATGTCTGCCGGTCACCGATCATGGCAGATTTACCGGCATCATCACTCCTACGCGCATGCTGCGTGATTCAAGGCTTGAATCGGTATATCTGCTGCGCGATGTTACAAACGCGAATGACATTGAAACTCTCTCAGGCTTATCCCGCCACGTTAAGGGAATATTCACGGGCATGCTCAAGTCCGGAACCGGCCCTCATGAAATTCAGCTCATGATGTCACGCATCGCCGATGTCTTCTACCGCAAGATCATCAGTCTTAATCTGCAGAAAGCGGGAACACCCCCATGCTCTTTTGCGTGGTTTGCCGCGGGATCACTCGCCAGAAGCGAGGTTCAGTTCCTCTCAGATCAGGACAACGGGATCATTTTGGAAAAAGAGCCTGATGATAATGGCAGAAAATATTTTGAAGCGTTATCAGACAGGGTCTGCCATGATCTTGACAAGTGCGGCTATCCGCTTTGCGATGGCAACTATATGGCCTCAAATCCAAAATGGCGGGTCAGTCTTAAAACCTGGGAGGATTACTACACAACCTGGATCTCGGACACCACCAACACCGCTATCCTAAACAGCATGGTATTTCTGGACATCAGGCATCTGTACGGAGATGAAAAGCTTACCGACGGGCTCAAAGACCATCTTATCGAAACCGTAAACGCCAACTCGCGTTTTCTCGCTACCCTTTGCACCATCTCAACTAATGTCGCGCCTCCTCTTGGAACCTTCAGACAGTTCGTGCTCACCAAGGACGGAAAGAACGAACCTTATTTCAATATTAAAAAACAGGCTGTAAACCTTATTGTGGAACTTGCCAGACTCTATGGGCTTCTTGCAAGGAGCAAAGCCACCGGAACCTACGACAGGCTGCTGGACGCGAAAAACAGCGGCGTACTCAGGGATGAGGATTATCTTGACCTCACCGAGGCTTATACCTTCATAAACTCGGTCCGCTTTGCCCATCAGCTGCACTCGATAAAGAATAACAAAGAACTTTCCAACAACCTGCCTCCTTCCGAGCTTTCGCAGTTTGAGCGCAATCATCTGCGTGACGCCTTCAGGATCATCGCCAAACAGCAGCAGGCGGCCAATGTAAGGTTCGCCGGTGGGAAAGGAATTCTCTGATGAGTTTGCTATCTTTTTTTGACCCGTACGTAAAGCTTTTGGGCAGGATCCATAAAAGCGCTGCTGATCCGAATCTCCCATCTGAATTAAAACCGTTTTACGAACGGCCAATGCCATCGGGGGAGCTTAGCGTGTGGAATGTCCCTTTCACCTCAATAGACTTTGAAACCACCGGTCTTGATTTTGATAATGACATTGTCATATCCGCAGGAGGGGTGAGCTTTGACGGACCTTCGATAAACTATGAGACCGCCTTTCATACCCTGCTTAAGGTGGACGGCTCCAAAATCAAAGCCCAGAGCGCGGTTATAAATATGATCACGCCAGAGCAGCTTGCCGATGGCATGGATCCGCGTGAGGCTATGCTAAAGCTCATGGACAGACTGTCAGGAGGTCTGGTGCTGACCCACTGCAGCACCATTGAATACCATTTTTTAAAAAAAGGTCTGGGGCTTCCTGAAAACATTGAGCTCCCCATGGCTTTTATCGACACCATGCAGATAGAGCGTTATATAACAGCCAACCGCCCCGGTGTGGATCTCAGACTTACCTCAATAAGACAAAGACGCGGCCTGCCTGATTACGAGGCGCACAACGCATGCGCCGACAGCATAGCCACGGCGGAGCTTTTTATGGTTCAGTCAAAGGAGCTTTTCAGACCGCGGCCGCCATGTGTAAGTGAGATTTACAGGCGGTCGCATTAAAGATGGGAGATCAGCGCAGGATCACCGGCAGGTTCTGAGGATCACATACCGTGATAAGAGAGCGCAGGATCTTGGGGTTTCCGCATACGATGTTGCCACTCTTGGTGTAGCCGGGCTCGCCCATAAAATCGGTAACAAGACCGCCTGCCTCACGCACGATGAGCTCGCCCGCGGCGAAATCCCAGGGTTTAAGCCCCTGCTCTAAATAGCCGTCAAAGCGCCCGCAGGCCACATAGCACAGATCAAGGCTGGCCGCGCCCATGCGCCTTACATCGGCGCAATTTGAGATAAGACGCGCAAACAGCTCAAGATAAGGAAGCATGCGATCGCGATAGCGGGTAGGGAAGGCGGTGCCGATTATGGCTCCGTCAAGCGATGAGCGCTCAGCCACGCGGATACGGCGGCCATTGAGCGCCGCGCCCTCGCCGCGGGCGGCGGTAAACATCTCATTGAGAACAGGATCAAAGACAACGCCAAGCTCGGTTTTGCCATTGTGCTTTAAGGCGATTGAGACCGCGCTGTGGGCTATACCCTGAACAAAGTTGGTGGTTCCGTCTATAGGATCTACCACCCATTGGAATTCCGAATCGGCATTGCCGACCACGCCTGACTCCTCACCCAGCACGCTGTGATCGCGGAATGACTTGAGGATGATGCCGCTGACGGTTTCCTCGCACTCACGGTCTATGCTGGTTACGAGATCGTCCTTGCGCTTCTCTTCAACAGAGAACTGATCCTGATGTCCTATGTTGCGCGCGATCAGATTGCCGGCGGCGCGGGCAGCGCGCACGGCGATATTTAGCATCGGATGCATATGTTAGAATTCCAAAACAAAAAAAGAGCGTCATTATGCCCAGAGTGATCATCAGACCACTGGGATCGCCGGGATCGCGGATTAGTTCCTCCGCTTTACTGTCTCCCGCCGTTGGCGTATTTTAACACGGCAGAAAGGCAAGAACGATAACCCTGCCTATTTATGCGCGGCAGCCTTAGACCGCGTTTTTTGGAGGAACCGCTATGGCCGAAACTAAAACCGCCTTCCATTCTTTGCTCGCCGATTTGAGAAAAGCCGGCGTAATGGAGGATGAATATCACTGGGCAGGACTGGTGCTTGGACTCTTATGCCGCGGCTATGATCCGTCGGATCGCGAGATCTCAAAACTCGCATCCGAGCTTTTAAACGGTCAGTCTCCCCTTCCGGGCGCTCTTGTGGCTAAGCTCACCTCAATGTCCTTTGAATTTAATGAGAACTTAAGCCACGCCTCTGATGAGCTCATTCCTCTGCCTGATCAGAATGAAAAAGCCGAGCTAAGGCTTAAAACCCTCGCTGAATTAAGCTATGGACTGACGCTCGGGCTTTGCTGCACCCCGGGCAAGGGTATGTCATACCACCTGCCACAAGGCAGTCTTACTGATTTTGTCGACACTTTAAGCGAGTTTGTAAAGGTTGACACATCTGGCGATCTGGACGAACAGGACTACAACGCAATTCTCGCCTACATACGCGAGCATCTGCTTGAGATCTACAAGAAAAGCAAGCTCTGATCTCAGTTTTTAGCGTCTTCAGGGCCTGACATAAGCATAAGATCCTGCTGCAGCTCCTGCATCTTGTCGCGAACCTCCGCGGCTTCCTCGAACTTAAGATCGCGGGCTAGCCTGATCATCTGCTCATGCAGCTTGTCTATCTTGATGGCGAGCTCGCGCGGAGTCATGCGCACAGCCTTCTCGCGCTGACGCTCCCATTCCTTGCGCGATGGTCCCTGACGGCGCTTTTCAAGTGGAGCCTTGAACGACTGGGTATCGCGGATCGCTCCCTCCATCACGTCCACAATCTTCTTCTGAACCTGTTTTGGAGTGATGTGGTGCTCCTCATTAAATTTCTGCTGGATCTGTCTGCGCCTTGCCGTCTCCTCCATGGTTTTGCGGATGGAATCGGTTATGGTGTCACAGTAGAAAATGGCCTTGCCATTGACATTTCTTGCGGCGCGGCCCACGGTCTGAATAAGCGAGCGCTCCGAGCGCAAAAAGCCTTCCTTGTCGGCATCGAGTATGGCGACCAGTGATACCTCAGGCATATCAAGTCCCTCACGCAGGAGGTTGATGCCTACCAAAGCGTCAAACTCACCTAACCTCAGATCCCTTATTATGTCCATGCGCTCCACGGCGTCGATGTCAGAGTGCAGGTAGCGCACCCTTATCCCGTTTTCATCAAGGTATGACGTGAGCTCTTCCGCCATCTTTTTGGTAAGAGTAGTCACGAGCACGCGCTCGTTGCGCGCAGCGCGCGCCCTGATCTCTCCCATAAGATCATCAACCTGAGTTTTTACCGGACGGATCTCTATTTGAGGATCAAGAAGACCGGTAGGCCGAATGAGCTGCTCTACCACCTGAGATGAGCGCTCAAGCTCGTATTCCGCGGGAGTTGCCGATACGTATATGGTCTGAGGCTGAAGCTTTTGAAACTCCTCAAACTTGAGCGGACGATTGTCAAAGGCCGAAGGCAGTCTGAAGCCGAAATTGACCAGGCTTTCCTTTCTTGAGTGATCTCCGCGGTACATCGCGCCTATCTGCGGCACGGTAACATGAGACTCATCTATAAAAAGTAGTCCGTCCTTTGGCAGGTAGTCAAAGAGGCAGGGAGGCGGCTCACCCTCCTTACGACCTGTGAGATAACGCGAGTAGTTTTCAATGCCCGAGCAGTAACCAAGCTCGTTTATCATTTCTATATCGTAGGTCGTGCGCTCGCGCAGACGCTGCTCCTCCAAAAGCCGGTTTTGCTTTAAAAACCAGTCACAGCGCTCTTTGAGCTCTACCTTTATATCCTCTACCGCCTTGTCAAGAACCGAACGCGGAGTCACATAGTGAGTCTTTGGGAAGATGGTGATTCTGGGTACCTTGGCGCTCTGCTCACCTGTGAGCGGATCGAATATGGAGATCTGCTCAATCTCATCATCAAAAAGCTCAATTCTTACCGCGTAGCCGTCAGAATCTGATGGGTATACATCTATTACATCGCCGCGTACCCTGAAGGTACTGCGCTCAAACCCCAGATCATTTCTGGTGTACTGAAGAGCCGCCAGACGATCGAGGATCTGCTTTTGGGTGATCTGCTCGCCACGCGAGAGGTGGAGCATCATCTTAAGGTAGGTCTCAGGCTCGCCCAGTCCGTATATAGCTGACACTGAACAGACAACGATCACGTCGCGCCGCTCCATCAGCGCCTTGGTGGCGGACAGCCTCATCTGGTCAATATGGTCGTTAACCTGAGCATCCTTCTCAATGAAGGTGTCAGATGCTGGCACATAGGCCTCAGGCTGGTAGTAATCGTAGTAGGAGACAAAATACTCAACCGCGTTGTGCGGAAAGAATTCCTTCATCTCTCCGTAAAGCTGGGCTGCCAGGGTCTTATTGTGAGAGAGGATCATTACAGGACGGTTCATTCTGGCAATCACGCTTGCCATCGTGAAAGTTTTTCCTGAGCCGGTAACACCAAGCAGTGTCTGAGCCCTGTCCCCTTCCTCAAGACCTGAAACCAGCTTTTCGATAGCCTGAGGCTGATCGCCTGCCGCTTTAAACGGACTTACAAGCTCAAAATTCTTTTTTACCGGCATGATTTCCTCTATACGTTCCAGTTTTCGAATCTATCACGCCTTTTTCAGAAATAAATATAAAGACTATCATCTGACCGCCTATGGGCTGAAAATCGCCATTATTTCAAGATCCCGGTACCGGCATGACGGTGTTTTGTACTTCCACAAAAAAATAATTAAACTTTTTGTTGACATGATCTGAACTCATCAATATAATGGCTCTCGTTTTCAGCGCCAAGCTGAAACATTTCAAGGTGTTCCTCCTTAGTTCAGTCGGTAGAACGGCGGACTGTTAATCCGTATGTCGCTGGTCCGAGTCCAGTAGGAGGAGCCATGAAATGACTCTCAAATGACATTCGTCAGTTTAATTCCCTTTCTTTTTAATTTCTGTTGCTTACGCGACATTGTATTTTTCCGTACGCAAATGCTACAAGATATCTCTCCCATTAAGCTTGATAACCATTTTCGTCCAGATGCCAGACCTGATGATAAAAGCTCGATCGTTTATTTTTCGGGAAACGAGATCCTCATTAAAAAAGGCGAGGGTCTGAATTTCCCGACCTTTAAACAGATGGGCCGCCCTGACGGTTGCGTATACCTGTTTACGATCGGAAATACCTCCTGCTTTCTCTATGACAAGGAGAGCAGGCCCGAGCTTCCGGCCTCATACGTGATGATGCCCGTTTCGCAGGTACGACATGAGAAAAACTCGTACCGCGCCGGATGCTTCGCGCTTTTTACCGCGTGGCATCTTTTCAGGTGGTATCAGACTACCCGCTACTGCGAGGCCTGCGGGCATAAGCTCGCGCATGACAGCGTCGAGCGCGCCATGCGCTGTCCTGACTGCGGCAGGATCTTTTATCCTAGAATAAACCCCGCGGTTATCGTTGGTGTCATAAACGATGGAAGGCTCCTGCTCACACGGTACGCTCCATCATCAGGTCACAGGGGAATTAACTATTACGCCCTGATAGCGGGCTTCACCGAGATAGGTGAGACCTTAGAGCAGACTGTAGAGCGTGAGGTGATGGAGGAGGTCGGGCTTAGGGTTAAAAACATCCGTTACTACAAATCCCAGCCATGGGGAAGCGCAGGTGACATCCTTGCCGGGTTCTTTTGTGAGGTCGACGGTAGCGCTGACATAAGACCTGATCTTAACGAGCTTAGCAAGGCCTTCTTCGCGTCACCCTCTGATGTTGTGCTTCAGAATGACGACTTCAGCCTTACAAACGAAATGATGCTGAAATTCAAGCAAGGGCAAATTAAGCTCTGAAGAAGGTCCTTTGGGCGAATGATCCGGACATTACGTACTTTATCGAATGCGCCTAAAACCCCGCGCCCTTCAGGGCTGGGGATATAAGGCGCGTCCGCCGGATTTACACAAGTAATTGAGGGCGGACAAATGCTAACTTTCGTGATATAACCGACTTAACTAAAGAATACCGTGGGACACACGGGAATTCACGCTTGAGGAAATCGTGTAAGACGCCAATTCTTTGGAGGCGGCGCAGTGGTTGTCGAACCAAGAATTCCCTGCCTTTTAGGCATGGGGAGTGTCAATGCGTACTTTATTCCTTCCGATGATGTCGGAGATGTAGGTCTCCTCAAACAGTGATTTCAGAAAATCCGCTTTCTGATCCGGTGTACCAAAGGAGAATATCAGCGGCAGCCCGCCATAGAGCACATAATCACGCCATCCATCATTCCTGTCTCCGGCATATACGCATATATTCAGCGAACGTCAGCGGATACATATGTACCTCATCTCCGCGTCCCCTGAACTCCGTAATAATGTCTTTGGATAAAAACCTCGCGTTGCTGCCTGTCACATAGACGTCCACATTACTTCTCCGGACTAGACTGTATCTCTTGCCGTTAGGGAAGCTATTCTGAGGTTGTCC
>SFGV01000092.1 GCA_004557545.1 Succinatimonas hippei | reverse complement strand
TTAAAAAGAGTGTTTTCCTTCAAAAAGAAAAACTATACCAGCGATACGATCCTGGTAGCGGGAGGCTATGGCTGGGGTAACGCCGGAGATGAGGCGCAGTGTACCACTACCTTAAAGATGCTCAGAAAGCGCTATAAGGATCTGCAGATAGTATGCCTTACCCCGAATATCAGATACAGCTATCCGCACAACCGTGACTTTTACTGCCGATACGCCAGCAGAGTAATGGTGTTCAATCAGGGCAGGG
Source organism: Succinatimonas hippei (assembly GCA_004557545.1). Classification (GTDB taxonomy): domain Bacteria; phylum Pseudomonadota; class Gammaproteobacteria; order Enterobacterales; family Succinivibrionaceae; genus Succinivibrio; species Succinivibrio hippei_A. Next base: position 4,994 of record SFGV01000092.1, on the reverse strand, counting down.
CTACCGATCTATTCTCATATATAGAAAAGTCACGTTTCAAGACCTTCTGCTTCTTCGTAAAATTCATAGTCACCTACCTTAACTGTTATCTCGTAAGGGCTGAGCTTCCTGTATTCCTCATAAACTCAAAGACGGCGTCCTTCCTCTATGAATTAAAAGAAGCGCGTCTGCTGTTTTTCTGCGGCGGAGGATATTTAACCGGTTCAACCATCTCAAGACTGTGGGACGGGATCTTAATGTGTGCCTGCGCGCGGGTACTGCGCACGGATGTGGTTATGAGCGGGCAGACCATAGGTAATTTCAACACTCGCTTTAATAAAGCTCTCGCGCGCTGGGGCTTTTCCCATGTGCGTCTTATTACAACACGTGACAGGGAGATCTCGCTTGCGGATCTAAAGGAGATCGGGCTTTCTGATCCAAAGCGCTATTTCGCTACCTGCGATGACGCGGTGTTCTGCGAGAAGAAAGCCAGATTTAAATACTCTGACCACCCATACGCGGTAGTAAATTTCATGGATTTCATGATGCCCGACAGAGACAGGCTCTCAGAGTACCTGGTCGAGATCTGCAATGACTTGAAAAAGCGCTTTGAGGGCGTGGTTTTCCTGCCCATGGACAACCTTGATATCGCGTATTACAAGGATCTTAAGGATAAATTCGGACTTGATTGCGTAGACCTCTTCTCAGACAAGCCCGCCGACTTCAAAACAGCCCGGGCGCTTATCGCGTCATCCTCAATCTGTTTTACCATGCGTCACCATCCCATAGTCTTTGCCTTGGGAGAGGCGGTGCCGGTTGTCTCGCTTTACTGTAATGATTACTTTGAGCACAAGAACATAGGCGCGCTGTCGCTCTTTGGGCTTGATGAGTTCTCGCTTGATTTAAGACAAGAGGACTTCGTGCAAAGTTCAGAGAGACTTATTGATAAGGCACTCTCATCAAAGGATGCAATAAAAACCAGAATAAAAGTCACACTTGAAGAGCTTTCAAAGAAGAAGGAAGTCTTTATGTGTGGTGTGGACAGGATCCTGGAGGAGCAGCAATGAAACAAGAGATAAGACAGATTGACAATATTTACATAGGCTGTGGACCCGACGTGCGCAAAGGCTATGTAGGGTGTGATGTCAGGAAGCTTGATAACGTAGAGATAGTCTGCCCGGCATGGGAATTATCAAAGCATGTATGCGGCATTAAAAACATCTACACAAGACATATGGTAGAGCATCTTACCTTCAGTCAGTTTAAGGCCGCGCTCAAGGACTGGTTTAAAGCCATGGCGCCCGGTGGTGAGCTCTACATAGTCTGCCCTGATCTGGACGCTCACATGAAACAGCTCCAGAACGCCGAGATAACGCCGGAGGCTCTGAAAGAGGAATGGTCGGAGTGCCACTGGGCCTTATGCTCGATATTTGGCTGGCAGCGCGAGGATTATTTCAACTCTCCCATAGAAACCAGATACTGGGACGTCCACAAATCAGGCTATAACGCCAAGCTCATGCAGATCTTTTTACAGGAGGCTGGATTTGTGAATATAAAGACAATCTCAGGCGTAAACAGGGTTCACTTAAAAGGGATCTGCAACAAACCGCTGTGATCTGCCAGATCCGCTAAGGTCGTTTTTGTTCCGGCTACGCCTTATTTTTGAGCAAGCGACTTAAAGTAGCGCTCACGCTCACTTGAGATTATCTCAATAGCCCTGTCAATAGAGCAGGGCTTCTTTTGAGCAGGATCCACATAGATGGTATGGCGTATGTAGAAGATGTAGAAGAACTCTTCTAATGTCAGGGTACGGTGACGTCTTTTCAATACCAGCGCGTCTTTGGTAAGACCCCAGCCGGCGTAAACCGGCATTCCGAAGGTGTGTACCTCTTTACCCGCCATCAGTGCCTCAAAGCCCATCTGAGATGAACAGACATAGACCTTGTCACAGATATTTAAAAGATCATAAGGGTTAACCGGCTGATTAAAAACTATGATCCTTTTGTCATCATAGGATGAGCCGTAATATCCCATCCGCTGTCCGGCATTGCCCTCAGGATGGGTTTTGATAATGACATCGGCATCCGGGTTTTCAGCCAGAGCCGAATCCAGCATGCGTCTGAAGGTTCCCTCAGTGGCGTAGCCTTTGATGATGCTGAGATCCGAAAAGGCCTGATCAATCACCAGCACCTTTGGTCTTTTATTCGCGCAAAGGTAGCCGAGATCCCGTCTGGGCTGGTCATTGTATTTTGAGAGCTTGAGACTGACTATCTTTGAGATAGTCTCGGATGCCTGATGCTTCTGCTCCTCTGTTACCTCATAAGAGTTGAGATCGTCTTCAACCGAGTTTGGGCTTGTAGCGTCGTAGTATTGTGTAGTATCGATGATAAATGAGTAGCCATCGGTAAACGGATCGTCTTTGGTCTTCCACGTGAAGAAATGAACCCCTCTTAAAAATCCGTTTTCGGCCACCAGAACCGGCAGGCCTAACTTGAACGCGTAGCTCGCGAGCGCCTCATTCTCCGGACATTCGTCCTCTCCAAACATCAGCGCCAGATCCGGAATAAAGTCAAAATCAGCCTGATCCATAACATTGTGAAATTGTTTGTCAGGCCAGATGTACTGAAGGTTTTTGTGCATCTTCGCGCAGACAACATGCTTAGCGTTACGCACCACGTCAGGTGAAAACTTTCGTTTTAACAGCTCTCTTTTCATGAAAAAAAGATTGGCGTTAAGAACTCTGATCTGCTCCTGCGCCTGCTCAAGGATCATCGTCTCAATCTTTTCATCTGACATACTGTTATCCTTAAATCACTCTGATTTCAGCCTTAATTCCCACTTTATCAAGGTACTCTTCTATCTCAGAGAGCGCCGCGTTCTGGTGATGCACAATAGTGATCACGATCCGCTTGGGTTTCAGCTTTTTTAGCTCAGACAGGCAGCAAAGACGGATCCTTCCATCAAGAATCACCTTGGATTCGCTTAAGCTTTTATCGGCAATTCCCAGAATTTTTGATGAGTATCTGACAAGCAATTGGGGATTGTCTTTAAGAAAGTTCGAGTACCCCCATAAAAGTACCCGGTCTTTTGACGATGAGAGGATGAACTTATATCTGAGAGCGTGCCAGATAACCGCGATCTTCTCCGTAAAAAAGTACTTTAAAGACTCTAAAAGCACGTACTTTACAAAACCTGTAAAGCCAATTTGGTAATCCTTGTATGACCTGTCGAGGTCAATATAATACCTGGTGTTTGAGGCATGATCGTTTGAGTAATGAACCGGAACCTTCCAGTCTCCGTACATCATCGTTAGCATATAGTCAGAGCATGACAGGCATGGAAGGGTAGTCTTACCAAATTTAACCTCAATTACCCCGGACTTATTAAAGATCCCCGCGTCAAACAAGGGAACCTTGCTTACCTCAAAGCCTTCAGTCATGTCAGCAAGCGTGCCGGTTTTACCCTCAAACTCATAAAGCCGCTGTTTAAGATATGAATGCAGTCTCTCATCACTCCATGCGGTCTTATCACCAAGAACCGTATTTAAACGCCGGTATTTCTCATGATCTCTTAAGGTAAGAATTTTAGGGGATCTGCGCAGATAGCAAAAAGCGGTGATATCAAGGTATTCCTGAATAAATTCGTTTCTCTGATCTTCATCATCCGGGACATTATCCAGCGCGAATACATCAATGAATACGCCATGGTTGTAATTGTACAGATAATATCTCTGCTCCTCGCTCAGGGATGCAGTCCCATCCAGAACGATTTTCAGATAGCCAAAATGTGGCCAGCCGCTGTCCGCGTCAGGACTCTCCATAACAAACGGGGGCTTGAATTCAGAAGAAAGCCTGCTGAGCTTGTAGAAATCCGCTCTTGGCATGAAAAAATCCATGTCATCATCCCAGGGGATGAAACCATGATCTCTTACAGCGCCAAGCAGTGTTCCGTAGGCGGCGGTAATTCTGAGGTTATGTTTACCGCAAACACTGATAAGCTCATGGGCAAGCTTTAATTCCGTATCCCAGATCTTCTGGAGATTTTGAATTTTCTCTTCCGCCATCTTTTCGCAGATATACAGTCAACGTTATCTTATCCTGATGGAATCGCCTGCGGATCCCGGCATACAACGCAGGAAGTAGTCCTTATATTACAGTGATTTTAGCGCTAACGTTGATTTTTTCCAGGTATTCCCTAATCTCGGACAGAACAATCTTCTGGTTATGCACTATAGTGACCACAATTCGCGATGGTTTCATCTGCTTTATCTCAGACAGACCGCACAGATGGATGCTGCCATCAAGAACATATTTTGACTCACAAAGAGATTTGTCGACAATTCCCTGGATCTTTTCAGAGTATCTGATGAGCAGCTGTGGGTTTTGCTTAAGGAAGTTTGAGTACCCCCATAAAAGTACCCGGTCTTTTGATAATGAAAGGATGACCCTGAACCTTATCAGGTGCCAGATGACCGCGATTTTCTCGGTAAAAAAATATCTGGCGGAGGCCAGAAGCACGAACCTTATAAAGCCACTCAGTCCAGTCTGGTAATCTTTGTATGGTCTCTCAAGGTCAAAATAAAAGTCCTGATTTGACGCGTGATCTGTTGAGTAGTGCACGGGCACCCTCCAGTCTCCGTACATTCTGGTGAGCATATAGTCTGAGCAGGAGAGGCAGGGCAGGGTGACAGCGCCGAATTTCATCTCAGCTATCCCGGCCTTATTTAATACTGACGCGTCGAATAACGGGATCCTGCTTAATTCAAAGCCTTCTGTCATATCGGCAATGGTATTGGTCTTGCCTGAGTATTCTGACAGGCGTTCCTTGAGATAAGCATATAGCCTCTCATCGCCCCAGAAAGTCTTATCTCCAAGTATCAGCTTAAGTCTCTTATATTTCTCGTGATCCTTGAGAGTAAGCGGTTTGGGGGAGCGGCGCAGGAAACAAAAATCGGTGATATCCAGATACCGCTGGATAAATTGGTCACGCTCCTTCTTGTCGTCAGGCACGTAATC
>SFGV01000091.1 GCA_004557545.1 Succinatimonas hippei | reverse complement strand
AGTGGAAAAGGAAAATTTAGGAGAAGAGAAGCAGAAGAGGATTTCTTAACAGATCATCTTGGAAGGATCCTTCAGATCATCTTTGATGATCCCCAACAAGACCTTTAATGTGACCGCCGTGGGGCTGGTCTTCTATGGCAAGAAATGCGTAGTGGCTGTCAAGAGACTTAAGTAGCGCGATAAATATATAGAACAGCTATTCGCTGTGGGCTGAATACCATTTAATCTGGCACTGGCAGGATGCTTACTTATATACATAGTCAGTCCAACTGCTTATGCAGAGCCATTGGATGCGCATTTTTATTAAAATTCTGATATTTTCGAAGCTTAGATAAGATATAGGGATTTTTCTCACCTGAATAACTGAACCGTTTTTTAATCTTGCCGTTCGATGAATATTCGCGTGGGCTCCTTCAGATAATTATCAATAAACGTCCATCTGGCTATATAAAAATTATTTAACATGTGAACTATATCAAAAATAGTCAAAAAAGCTATTAAGATCCAGTATATTGTATAAATTTAAGTTATTTTAAATTTGTACTTTAAATATAAATAGTTCATTTATCAAATAATAAATATATTCAATTAAGAATGTGCGCTTAGTCCTGACATAAAAGGCAGACTCTTTCAAAATATCCTTATTTTTCAATCTATAAATAATCAGTAAAGACCTCACATTGGGGCTATTAGCGGTTGTATGACACAAATCACATTTACAAAATAGTGAACTTGTATCCAGTAACTTAGTAATTAAGATTAAAGATGTTCGTGATATCTATACTAGCGAACTGGAAAATAACAAATAAAACGGGCTTTTATACAAGTTTCTGTGTAAGCGTTTACATTTGATCTGTATCAATGCCACTTGAACAACCAACAATAAGCTGGAGAACATATGCTTAAGTCTAAGGTAACTACAATTGCGGCCGCGCTTCTTATTGCCTCTGCCATGTCAGGGGGCGCGAAGGCCGATGACGTTCTGATTGGTTCCTGCATTTATAAATTCGACGATACCTTCATGACCGGCGTGCGTAATAACATGCAGGCAGCAGCCAAGGAGCTGGGAGCTGAGATAGAGCTTGTAGACTCCCAGAACCGTCAGCCGATGCAGAACGATCAGGTAGACACCTTCATCACCAAGGGAGTTAACGCTCTGGTGATCAATCCGGTTGACCGCAGCGCCGCTGGTCCTCTTGTCAGCAAGGCAAAGAGCGCTGACACCCCGATTATTTTTATAAACCGTGAGCCTGACAAGAAGATCCTCGATGGCTTTGACAAGGCCTGGTATGTAGGAGCCAAGGCTGAAGAATCCGGCACTATCGCGGGTGAGCTGATTGTTGAATACTTCAAGGCCCATCCTGAGGCTGACAAGAACCACGATGGCGTAATTCAGTACATCCTCATCAAGGGCGAGCAGGGACATCAGGACGCTACCCTTCGTTCTGAGTACTGCGTCAAGGCAATGAAAGATGCCGGCATGAAGATCGAGGAGATCGGAGCAGACAACGCCAACTGGGATAAGGTTCAGGGTCATGACAAGATGAAGAACTTCATCACCTCAAAGGGCATCGACGCGATTGAGGCAGTCCTCTGCAACAACGACGACATGGCCTTAGGCGCCATCGAGGCGCTGAAGTCCGAGGGCTACAATACCGGCAAGGATCCCAAAAAATACATCCCGGTCACCGGAGTTGACGCCACCGCTCCTGCGCTTCAGGCAATCGCCGCGGGTCAGATGTTAGGCACCTCATTAAACGACGCGCATAACCAGGGTACCGCTGCCGTGCGTATCGCCGTGGCCGCCGCCAAGGGTGAGGCCGTTGACGAGAAGAGCGTCGGCTACAAGATCACCGATGGCAAGTATGTCTGGATCCCTTACGTCAAGGTTACTGCCGAGAACTACAAGCAGTTTGCCAAGTAAGGCCTGAAAAATCACAGGGCAGCGGAGCTGCCCTGTCAGTTTCAGGAAACTTATCTCAGGACCAGGCAGGTCCGAAACCAATGTCATTCCCATTTAAAGCAAGGCATTTTTGGCGACTTTTCAAAAAGACCTTGTAATTTGATGGTCAGGAGCCACAGGTAATATTTTTACGTCTAATAACAGACAGATTTTGTAAACGTTTACCTGATAGGTTCTGATATGACATTTAAAGATTAACCATGGCCACCCGCGGTTTGAAAAATCCGGGTAGCTCAAAGCGAGGCATATCTCATGGCAGATACCAAATACGTCCTTGAGATGAATGACATCGTAAAGCGGTTTCCGGGAGTACTGGCGCTTGATCACGCCAATCTCAAGGTGCGGCCGGGAACCGTGCATGCCCTTATGGGCGAGAACGGGGCAGGAAAGTCCACTTTAATGAAGTGCCTTTTCGGGCTCTACCACCCAGATGAGGGTGAGATCATATTTGATGGTAAGAAAGTTACCGATATTCCGTCCACCAAAGCCGCCCTTGCTATGGGCATTTCCATGATCCATCAGGAGCTGCATCCTATCCGTTTCCGCCCGATCATGGAGAATGTCTGGATAGGGCGTTTCCCTACGAAATTCGGTTTTGTCGATCACGAGAAGATGCGCCGTGATACCGAGGAGCTTTTCAAAAAAATCGGGCTTGATGTCGATCCGCTGGCAATCGCCAAAACTGTAAGCGCGTCAAAGCTTCAGTTAGTTGAGATTGCCCGCGCCATATCCTATGACGCGAAGATCATCATCATGGACGAGCCTACCTCATCGCTTACTGAAAATGAGGTTGAGTATCTGTTCAAGATCATCAATCAGCTGCGTGATGAGGGCAGATCGATTATCTATATCTCCCACAAGATGGAGGAGATCCTGCGCATATCCGATGACGTGACCATCATGCGTGACGGCAAGTATGTCGGCACCTGGCAGGCCAAGGATATAGATGAGGACTTCATAATCAGGAATATGGTAGGACGCGATCTTACAAACCGTTTTCCTGAGAAAACCACCAAGCCTTCTGATGAGGTGGTGCTTAAGGTTTCAAACTTCACCTCAGCTGATCCCAGATCCTTTGTGAATGTGAATTTTGAGCTGCACCGCGGCGAGATCTTAGGCATCGGCGGACTGGTCGGCGCCCAGAGAACCGAGCTTGTCGAGTCGATCTTCGGGTTAAGACCGCTTAAAAGCGGAGAGATTTACAAGAATGGAAAAAAGATCAGCATAAAGTCAGTGCGCGACGCCAAACGCAACGGGCTTGCGCTTTTGACCGAGGAACGCCGTCAGAACGGTATATTCGGGATCCTGTCTATTCTTGATAACACCGTAATCGCCGCTCAGGATTCATTTGCCAGGATGGGAGTTCTCGATGACAGCAGACGCGAGCCTTCAGCCAAAGACGCCTGTGGCGAGCTTAACGTCAAGATGCCGGGACTGGCAACTCCGATCAAGGATCTCTCGGGCGGAAACCAGCAGAAGGTGCTTATTGCCAGATGGCTTCTCACCAACTCAGACATTCTGATCTTCGATGAGCCTACGCGAGGCATTGACGTAGGAGCCAAGTATGAGATCTACACGCTCATGCTCGATCAGATAGCCCAGGGCAAATCGATCATCATGATCTCATCTGAAATGCCCGAACTGCTTGGAATGTCAGACAGGATCATGGTCATGTGCGAGGGTCATGTAACCGGGTTTGTCGATAAAGCAAATTTCAACCAGGTTGAAATCATGCGCCTGGCCTCATCATTTACAAAATAAGGAGCTCTTCATGTCAATCGCGATTGCGCAAAGCTCATACCGCAAGAGCCTGACCGGCCTTGGAATAGGTATAGGACTTTTGGGAGTGGTGCTGTATTTTGCCCACATCAAGGTAATTTATGATCTTCCGATCCTGATGATGTTTGTGGGAGCCTGGATAGCCATAGCAAACGGCTACAGGACCTATAAGCCTAAAGTGACTCAGCCACTGGAACTTAGCAAAAAAGCCTGGAATAACTTTTTAACCAACTACGCGATCATCATCGCGATGGTGGTGCTGGTGCTCATAATCTGCGTGATGCAGCCGCGTTTCATGCAGATTAGGGTGGTGCTTGACATCATGACCCAGTCGTCGACCAAGCTCATTATCGCGCTTGGTATCTGCTTTACCCTGATCATCGCAGGATGCGATCTGTCAGCAGGCCGTATTGTCGGCCTTGCCGCGGTCATCTCAACCTCGATGCTTCAGACCAGTGACTACGCCAACCGCTTCTTCCCGGGGCTTCCCGAGCTTCCGGTTTTCGTGCCGATCATCATCGCCATTCTGGTGTGCATGCTCTTTGGCGCGCTAAACGGTTTCCTGGTGGCGCAGTATGAAATGCATCCATTCATCGCTACTCTGGCTACCTCGGTTATAGTTTACGGCGCCTGCTCACTCTATTTTGACCTGCCGCCTAACAATTCACAGCCTATCGGCGGTGTAAGACCGGACTTCGCAGCCATAGGTCAGACCAAGCTTTTCCAGATTGGTTCCTTCCCCGGGATCTCGGTTCTGATCCCTATTGCCGCGGTGATCACCGTGTTTATCTGGTTTGTGCTCAACAAGACCACCTTTGGCAAGAATGTATACGCCATTGGCGGCAACCGTGAGGCAGCGGTGGTAGCGGGTGTTAATGTTTATGTGACAAACCTCCTCATCTTTATTCTGGCAGCCGCGCTTTACGGTATCGCCGGTGTCCTTGAGGCCGCACGTACCGCCGGCGCCACAAACCAGTATGGTATGGGTTACGAGCTTGACGCCATCGCGGCCTGCGTGGTCGGTGGTGTCTCACTCATGGGTGGTATCGCGACTGTACCAGGCATCATCGCAGGTGTCTTCGTGTTCACGATCATTCAGTATGGCTTGCAGTTCATCTCGGTCTCGCCGATGTGGCAGCAGGTTATCAAAGGAGTGATCATCGCCACCGCGGTAGCCATCGATATGGGTAAGTATCGCAAGAAGGTATAAGCCATTAGACTTAACCTTGGAAATATAAATTGATAACCGGCCTTCCTCAGAAGGCCGGTTGCATTTTGGGGATGAAGAAAAGCCTAAATATTTAAGAAAAGCATATTCGGGGCTTTGGGGCGGCATTTGGACAAAGCTATGAGGTTAGTCAGTTAGCTAACAGAAAATCAATAATATTCACATTACGTATGCCATTGAAGTCTTTGATATCTTTTAACCCTTTCTTGTTCTGCTCATGTATCTGGTTCGCAGTTCAAGGACAACTATATATTTATTATGTGCAGTCAAAATAAGTGTCTCGCTTGCTCTGCGCTCAGGAGTAAATGCGTATTGCTTGAGATAACAGCTTTTCTATCATAGGATCATCAATGACATGGATACCCATGGCGGGAAGATCGGGGCTTAATTTTGGAGTGAATAT
>SFGV01000090.1 GCA_004557545.1 Succinatimonas hippei | reverse complement strand
AGGAAGAACATTTGATCAATATTGGATCGTCTTTGATAAAGATGATAATTCTGACAAGGATTTTAATGACGCAATTAAATTGGCACAAAAGAGTGGCTTCCATGTCGCATATAGTAATCAGGCATTTGAATATTGGTTCGTGCTTCACTACAAGCAGTACGAAGGACGCTATTCAAGAGCCAGATTGTGCTCAATGTTAACCAAGCTAATAGGTTTTGAATATTCAAAGAAATCAGGGGCGACATCTTATCTGTTCGATATTCTCTATCCAAAACAGCAGAGAGCGATAGAAAATGCTAAAAACGTACAAAAAAAGATTTCACTGGGCAATCCAGCCCGAGAAGAATCATCAACTACTGTTTACGAACTTGTCGAAGAACTTAACAGATTCTTATGATGATTATCTGTGAACATCATATTCACGATTTTTTTAGTTCTAAGAGCAGATACGTGCATCTGATGTGAGACACGCTCTTAACTCAAGACGTAATATCAAAGAACCAAAAAGCTGCTTCCTTCTTTGAAGGCTATATTTTCCTAAGTAGCATAGCGCACATTCGTCTAAGCCCCTCACGGCTCCTTGATGCCTTAAGCACATTGGCCCCTGTCAAACGCTCCTCATTTAGAAAATCCAGTTCCCCATCCTGAACGCTTTTGTCTTGCTCAGTGTCAGCTACGCTACCAGCTTCTGGATCTTCATTTTTAGTTAAAACTCCGGTATCAGCGTCTGCGCGTTTTGAGTCTGCGGATAGTCTCTCGCTCAGACCATTCTGTTCGTCAGAGTCTGCATTCGCGCCTGAAAGTGCAAACGCTCCAGGATTTAAAGGCGCAATTTCATGGCTGTCATAGCGCAAAGAGGAGACAATCACACTTTTAGGATCGATATATCCTGTCACCGGAGGTATGCGATCAAAACGAATGAACGAGAGATCTCCGTCTTTGCCTTGTCCATAGGCTCTTAGAATTTCGTCAAGCTCAGGCGGTCTTATCCCGCGGTCAGTGATATTGGAGTTATTAAGTTCATCGGGCACCGACATCCTGACCATCGCGCCACGGACGTATATGCTCTCATCATTCAAATCGACTCGGTACCATGAGAGAAAACGCCTTGGCCCTTTGAGCTCATAAAATCCGGAGGTCACAAGAATAGGGTTTGCGTTGGGGGCTTCAAACTCAGAGTCTTTTTCAAGCAGATTAAGATTTCTAACCATAGCGCGCAATTTTCTGATCTCGTTGCCGCCGCCTGTAAGAACCATTCCCTGTGCGCAGGCAAAGACCTCGGAATCCTTTGTATTTGTAACAATCTGACCTGCAAGCGCCCTTGATGCAAGATCCGCTCTCAGATAGTCAGGAAGCGAGGCTATGGCATTGCCTCTTGAGCTTTGGGAATAAGCAGAGTAGCTGTCAGCCTCACGCACAATGGCTGCAAAGGGGCTTTGAATGTCAAAAAGTTCCTCTGGGACGCAATAAGGTTTTATGTACGATAACGCTTTAAGATTGTCCCTGAACAGCAAAAGAGCCATACAAAAGCGCAGGCTGGTGTGGCTGCGTCTTCTGCCTTTAATAAATCGTACCAGGATTATCCCGTCAGGATCAGATCTCATGAAGTCATCTAAGGTTTCGCCCAAAGGATCCCACAATCTTCCGTTATGAGAGCGCACCTCATAGTCTGACAGTGGTTTTCCAAGATCATGCATAAGAGCGAGCATAAACACGCACAGCCTCGCTCTGAAACCATCCTCGACGTTTACATTTTCCATCCCGTTTAAGGCGTTAAGCGCGGTTAAAAGAGAGTGTCTGAAAAGACCTCCGCAGTCTGAATCATGTACCGCCTCAGAGGCGGGCAGGGATGAGACTGTGGACGCAAGATTTTTAATAAGCGCGAACGCTGAATTGCTCCAAACCTCAGATGGAGCGTCCAGCGCGAAGCGGATCCTCGTTATAAGCTCCCTGTAATCAGAGAGCAAAGTAGCTGCGTCCTGATACAAAAAGATATGATCGCCTGACGCGGTTACCGCGAAGACCAGCTCTTTGTCGTGATTTAAGATCCTGGCGCTCTCTCTGGCGCGGTCGGGTGCTCTGAAAAACATAAATACTCCAGCTATGTGAGAGCGGCAATGTTATATCAGAGCGAAAAAGTCTGCCTCTTACTTTAAGCGCCGCGGAAATAAAATCTGGTCAGTAGCGTGGCATAAAAACCGTTAAAGCCTTAAAAGCATCTTTATAGTGCAGAATCTAAGCTGAAATGTCAGATTTAAAAAATATTTAAAGTTCTGAGAGGAAATAGCGGTAAACAACAAAAAATAATGAAATAACAGTCTGATACTACAGATAACATCAGTTATAGTTAAATTTAATGCACATATATGGTGCATTAAAGGGGTTACATAGCTTGATTATGGGTATCATTTGCTCTTAAATGGTGACAGTTTTAGAGCGTGGGTAAAAATATGGATTTACATGAATACCAGGCCAAAGAAATATTCAGGAAGTATGGCCTTCCTGTAGGAGATTTTGAAGTAAGCACCAAGGCTACAGGTATAGGCAAGGCTGCCTATGATCTGGCTCCGGGACCCTTTGTATGCAAATGCCAGGTGCACAGCGGCGCCCGCGGCAAGGCAGGCGGGGTAAAGCTGGTTACCACCCCGGCAGAGGCTGAGGCCTTCGCGGCCAAATGGCTTGGCCGCAGACTGGTCACCCGTCAGAGCGGTCCTCATGGCAAACCCGTAAACAAGATCTTAATTGAGCGCGCCGTAAAGGTTAAAAAGGAGCTTTATGTGTCCTGCACCATCGACCGTGCCAAGGCCGCGCTGGTTGTCCTCGCCTCTCCCTGCGGAGGCATGAGCATTGAAGAGGTTGCGGCCAGGAATCCAGAGATGATCTTCCGCGAGGAGATTGATTTACTGGTAGGACCAGAGGCCTTCCAGGGCCGCGATCTTGCCTACCGTCTGGGACTTGAGGGTAAACAGGTAAACGCCTTTGCCAGGATCTTTACCGGAATAGTAAGGATGTTCCTTGAAAACGATCTCTCGCTAGTTGAGATCAATCCTCTGGTGGTAAACGATGAAGGCGCCCTGCAGTGCCTTGACGCCAAGATTAACGTGGACTCTTACGCACTGTATCGTCACCCAGATTTAGCCGAAATGGACGATCCGACTCAGGAGGATCCCCGTGTCGCGACAGCCGTGGCCGCTGGCTTCTCCTATGTTCCGCTTGAGGGAACCATAGGTTGCCTGGTAAACGGCGCCGGGCTTGCCATGGGAACCATGGATATCATCAAGAATATGGGCGGTACCCCCGCGAACTTTCTGGATGTCGGCGGTACCGCGACCAAGGACCGCGTAAAAGAGGCTTTCAAAGTAATTCTTGAAGATCCCAATGTGCGCTGCATCATGGTCAACATCTTCGGCGGAATTGTCCGCTGTGACATGATCGCAGAAGGCATTAAAGGCGCGGTTGAGGAGATCAGGACCAAGGTTCCGGTCGTGGTAAGGCTTGAGGGCAATCACGCCAGGAAGGGACAGGAGATCCTGACTGACTGCGGACTAAATATTGTTCCAGCAAGAGATTTAAGACAGGCGGCGGCGCTCGCGGTAAAGACTGCGGCAGCGCAGGCGTGAGGAGAATTCTAAATGAGCATATTGGTAAACAAGAACACCCGCGTGATCTGTCAGGGCATTACAGGTTCTCAGGGAACCGCGCACTGCGAGCAGATGCTCGAATACGGCACCAAGGTAGTCGGAGGAGTCACTCCGGGAAAGGGCGGTCAGACTCATCTTGGGGTACCGGTTTTCAATACTGTAGCCAAAGCCGTTGAGGAGACTGGAGCCAACGCTACCATGATCATGGTTCCGCCTCCGTTTGCAGCTGACTCGATATTAGAGGCAATTGCCGCTAAGATCCCGCTTATCGTCTGCATCACAGAAGGGATCCCGGTCATCGACATGCTCAAGGTCAAGGCTCGTCTGCGTGAGTCTCAGAGCGTGCTTATAGGACCAAACTGCCCGGGAGTTTTAACCCCTGATGAGTGCAAGATTGGCATCATGCCGCAGGAGATCTTTAAAAAAGGCAAGGTAGGTATAGTCTCACGCTCAGGCACACTTACCTATGAGGCTGTTAGAGAGACAACTGACGCAGGCTTTGGTCAGTCAACCTGTGTGGGCATCGGCGGTGATCCGGTACAGGGCTCAACCTTTGTAGACATGCTCTCCCGCTTTGAGGAAGATCCACAGACTGAGGCAGTGGTCATGGTAGGTGAGATCGGCGGTACCGCTGAACAGGACGCGGCGCGTTTTGTAAGAGACCATATGCACAAGCCGGTGATCTCTTATATCGCAGGCGCCTCAGCGCCTGCCGGTCAGCGTATGGGTCACGCCGGCGCCATCATCTCAGGCGGTGGTTCTACTGCGGCGGAAAAGCGCAAGGTTCTCGAGGAGTGCGGAGTAACGGTAGTGGATACCGCTGCGGATATTGCTGACGGGGTCAAAAAGGCTACCGGCTGGAAATAATCCTAAAATCTAAAGCGCAAGGCGGCCAGTTATTTTGGCCGCCTGATAATCAGATAAGCCAACAGGCCATTGAAATCGATGCAGATTTCTAGGATAAGAATGATGCAGTGTTTTTTGAGGTTGCAGTGGCATCAAAGGAAGAGCGAAATGATAGTTACCTTGTGACCGGAAATATGAAGCATTTTCCAAAGAATCCAATCGTTGTAACACCCGTGCAGTTCGTTCGTCTTTTGGATTTGGTTGGGACCAATCAGCAAAGCGCAGATCAACCAGAAGAACAATAATACTGATATAACAACGAAATTAAGGTATCCGATCAAGGTGCTTTTTCGTGACCTTATGTCCTGAGGTTTATTCTCTTGGATTTAAGATCCTAAAGGCGGTATCTCCTGACTTTCCGCCAAGCTCTCTTCCAAGTTCGGCAGTTACCGCCTTAAGAGGCGATGTCAGCGCGTAAGGATAGTTTAAAACCAGCATTCCTGAACCGCACATTCCTATCTCCTCATCCTGCTCTGAAACCCTGAGCTCAGCCTGAAGCATCGGATAGTCCAAGCGCTTTAGATCCTGTGTAAGATTTTTTGAGTGATCGATCATGCGGCCTAGCACCGGATACCAGACAGCGTAGATCCCGGTAGACCATTTGGCGGTCGCTTTTTTTAGCGTCTTCACCAGCAGCTCGTAATCTCCCTTCTCCTCATAGGAAGGATCGATAAAGCACAGTCCGCGCCTTGGTGTGGGTGGGAGCAGGGCGTTCATGGCCTCCATGGCGTCACGCTTTTGCACATTTATGCGGTGATCGCGGTGGAAGAGATCCTTAAGGCTTGTGATCTCGGCTGGATGCAGATCAATTAAAGTGATCCTGTCACAATCCCTTGTAAGGCTCTGCTCAAACCATGGTGATCCCGGGATGGCCTTGGGATCCTTTTGTCTTAAAAGATCGAGAGCCTTGTAATACTCTGGCACCAGAGAGCGCAGCTTTGACGAGCGTTCAATCTTTAATATTCCGGTGCTGTATTTATCTATCACGCAATAGGGCTTATCCTTCATTTCAAGCGCGCGCAGGAGCAGGCACAATGTCATGTGCTTTAAGACATCAGCGTGATTTCCGGCATGATAGCCGTGGCGGTATGAAAGCATGATCAGAACTCCCTGCGAGGTTAACGCAAAGAGTATATCTCATTGCATAAGGTCAAAAGAAAAGTTTTGGATAAGTCCTCCGTGAAGCGGAGGACCAGGAAAACTTATTGCCTGATGAGCTTGCCGTCAGCGTAGAAGGTGCTCTCATCCACATAGTGCAGAGCGTGAACAAAACCCTTACCGAAGCTTGAGCTTTGATCATCCCAGAGATCCGATCTTACGTACACATTAACCGCGCGACCGATGGCGACACCGGTCTTTTTGAATACCTCAGGCTCTTCAAGCTCACTCTCGATATACGCCATTTCACCTGGGATCACCGGAATATTGAGCTTGGGAGAGATTTCAGGTTTTATTCCGGCCCACTTGAACTTGTCACCTGTGATCCTGCCGTGCTCTGAGCCTACCTTATAAACCTCGGATATCTGCTCAATTGAAGGAATGGAGACTACAAACTTACCGGTATCCTTGATGTTCCTGGTGGTGGTATGACCAAGATCAAGCACTACGAGCACCATATCGCTGTCATACGCGGTATTCCACGCGGCGGACATCACATCACCTACGCCGTCCTTTGACAATGTGGAAACATTTACCACTTGGCCACCGCCTACCAGGCGGCTGACATCACGAGTAATAAGAGTTTTATATTCAGCCATTTGTGTCTGTCCTTAATATTAGTAATACTTTGAGTATGATATTACAAATATCTATACAATACACAATAAATGTCATTTATTGAATGTATAAATCATCTCGGAGCACGTTCAGGTTCAACAATAGAGGCGCGGAGTATACAAACGATTTGTATAATGGCGGCATAACTTCAGGGCTCGCGTTTTCGCGATATCAGGCGTGAAAAATATTTTTCAGGTAATTTCAGTATGTACAGGGATTTATCCTCAAGGCTTTACAGCTGTCTTGGAACGGCGCTGTTCTTTGCGCTGATCTTTATTTTAGGAATGTGGATCCTGCCTGATTTCGGGGTCACCTGCGATGAGCCGCTTGACCAGTACACTGCGCTTGTTAACCTCAAGTATGTAGCGGCTAAACTCATATCACCTGAATTTGCAGCCTCATTTGTGCCTGATTACGCGAGCCTTCCTGATCTTAAGGATTTCGTTGACAGAGATTACGGAGTGGTATTCCACCTTCCGGCGCTTGTAATGCAGCTGCTCCTGGGCGCGTCTGATCCATATGATGTCTATCACCTTCGCCACATTCTCGGCCATCATCAGGTCACGCGGGTTCTGGGAGATGCGTGCCGCGGCGGAGGCGATCTTCTTCGGGTTGCCGATGGAATCGACGACCACCACCGCGTCGACGTCAATCGCCTCGACCGAGGCAGGCATGTTCGGGAAATCGACGAGGCAGTCCGTCACCACAACGACGTGGTCGGCGTACTTCGCGTCGGTCATGGCGTAGCCCAGCGAGCCGCAGTTGCTCTTGCCGCCGATGCCGCGGCAGTTACCCACGCAGTCGGAGGTCGGCGCGGCGACGAAGGCGATGTCGATATGCACCTCGCCCGCCTCGATGGCGCGCGGACGGCCGCCGTGGCTGCGGATGATGGCCGGGGTCTTGAGCTTGCCGTGGGAGACGACCTCGCCCATCCGTCCGCGGATGCCGCTGGTCTGGATGCCCACGACCTTGCCCTCCTCGATGTAGTCGGCAATGGGGTCGTGCGCCTCGCCCAGAGAGGTCGCCGCGATGGTCAGGTCGCGAAGGCCCAACTCCTCAATGGCGGCCTTCATCACCATGTTCACGACGAAGTCGCCGTTGCGCAGGTGATGATGGAAGGAGAACGTCATGCCGTCCTTCGCCCCGCAGGCGCGCAGCGCGTCGGCAAGCGTCGCAACGATCTTGCTCTCCTGCGGCTTCTCATAGATGCGCGTGCGAGGGGCAGTCTTCTGAACATACCTGCCGTCCATGTAGTTCTTGCCCTGATAGACCTCCTTGCCGCCCGTGAGCAGGAAGTCCGGAATGTCGCGTCCAACAGCGTTTTTCATACCAAATCCCCCTCGTACATGCCGCAGGCCTTCGCCAGCCGCAGGATGCGCTCCGCGCCCGGAATGAAGGCGACGTCCACCATCTTGCCGTTCACCGTGAACACGCCGATACCGGCGGCCGCGGCCGTGCGGAAGGCGGAAACCATCGCCTCGGCCTGCGCGACCTCCTTGGCGGTCGGCGCGAATATCTCGTGCACCAGGCGGATCTGCTTCGGGTTGATCAGACTCTTGCCGTCAAAGCCCATCGCCTTGTTCTGGCGCACCTCGGCCTCAAAGCCCGCCTCGTCGTCAAGATCGGT
>SFGV01000089.1 GCA_004557545.1 Succinatimonas hippei | reverse complement strand
GATGTCTAAAGGTATGGAGGCGCACCACACGCCAAAGTCAGCTATGGTTTCTTTTACCACCGCTCCAGTCTGCTCTTTTTGTATGAAGACATTGTAGTGTTGCATAAATATACTTAATTTTCTTCAAAAATAATAAAAAGCGGATAATTATACAAATTAATATATAACTATCCGCGATTTTAACAATAAATATCCACTTTATCAGCTGATATAGAGCTTTTTTCTGCCACTTGTAGACACTGCGGTCATCCAGTCCATCATCCGATCGAGCTTCTCGTTACGAGCCTCCGCAAGCATGACTATCTGCATGAGCTGCCCGAGCTGCGCTTTCTGTATCTGGCCCATTTCAGGAAGACGCATCTTCAAGAGTTCTCCGATGTCCTTGACCTGGGCGCGATTAACACTCACGTCAAGACGGATGGCGTTGACGTAACTTGCGAGAATATCCGCGGTTTCCTCCGTGATGTTCTTGATGCCATTGGTCACACTTCCATCGCCGGTTGCCGAAAGGTCAAGACCTCTGTTTTTCAGACTCTCCAGTATCGCCGTGATGTTGTACACCGCGTCGTCCGTCTGCTTGTAGAGTTCATCAGCAACGTTCACGACATCCTCGGGTTCAAGTCTGCCCTTCTGCTTGATGGTCGTTGTGAGCGCTTCAAGCGGGCCTTCAAGAGCCTTTTCCATAATCTTCTGCGAGAGAATGTTTTTGGTAAGGTCTTTCACCATATCCCTGGCCTTTTTCTTGTATGCGTCAATGGCGTCCTCACCTTTTTCCCATGCGCTTACAACTGCGTCGGTCAGCTGGCTCGCCCACGACTTCATGTCTACGCCGTAGATGTCCTTGAGGAAGTCGGTTGCAAGCTGTTTGATGGTCGTTTCCATCTCCTTGATTTCCTGCTTGTAGTCGGCAATCTTGTCCTTGTCCTTCTTCTTCTTGCGCTGCTCGGCGTTGAGCTGTCGTTGCATTTCGTCCTTCTGCGCCATGAGGGAAGCCTGCTCCGCAAGGAAAGCGTTGTCGGGTTCGGCAAGCGACTTCTTGGCTGCGTTGTAGGTATCACTTGTGTACGGGCCGTTGTAACCGATAAGCACGCCTGACTTCTGGAGTTTCAGACCCTTCTCGTAGTTGTCCGTTACTTTCTTGAGTGTCGCCTTCGTGTCCTTATCCATCTCGTATGAATAAACACCGCCAAGGGTGTTTTCAATCGTCGTCTTTACATCGTTGCGCAAGCGCTCAAGTTCTGTGATGTGGCGTTCGGCGAGCTTTATCTGGCGTTCCTGCTTTGCGTCATGCGCCGCAGCGAAAGCCTTGAACGGAGAGGTGAAGATGCCGACTACACCCTGAATGACGCCGCCGACATTGCCTGACATAGCGCTTGTCGCGATGGAAGAGATAGAATTGGAAATGCCGTTGAGGGAGTCAAAGAACGCCGTTGCGTTCTGCCATGCGTTGCTCTCCGTATCTACGCCGAGTGCGCTTGCCGTGTCCTTGATGTCGTTGAACGCAGCTACAATGCCTTGAATATTGGCGTTTATTTTGTCAGCCGCTGCGCTTACCGCAGACATGGCTTTCTTGAACTTGTTCGCAGCCTTCGATTCCTCCTGTCCTTCCTTAATCTTGTTCTCTCCCTCTTTTGCCTTCTTCTTGCCTTCCTGCACTTCCGCAGCAGCTTTCGCAACGCCGTCCCAGTCGCTGTTTTTCAGCGCGTCTAATAGTCTTGTCGTAGCCTCCTGCGCAAGTCTTTCACCCTCCTGCTTCAATGCTGCGCCCGCGGTGATTTTCTCGTTGGCGTTCTGAACGCGCTGTTCTGCAACGCCACTCAAACCTGCATTGAAGAAGTTTTTCTTGCCGCTCGACAGTTTTTTTAGCTGTTCGTCAAGCTGCTGTATCTGCTTGCCGTACTCGCGAGCATCAATAGTACCATCTGCAAGTGCCTGGTTGATATTTTCGCGTATCTGCGAAGCGATTTCGGATGCCCTGTCCATACCGAGCTGCGACACCGCTCCGAAGAACGTGATATAGTCGCTGCTCTTGTTGAAGGCTTCCGTTTTAGCAGAGTTCACTTCCTTGTCACGCTGGCGCGTGTAACGATATGCAAGCCCGTTATCGCCCGCCTCCTTTGCTTGTGCAATCGGAGTTTCGTACTTGGCGTAGATGGCGGCTATTTTCTCCTGCGTGCTTGCTGTCTGTGCGATGATGTCCGCAGCCTGCTGCAAGCTCTTGACATAGTTATCCTTTACCAGGGTCGTTATCTTCTGCCAAGCCTCAAGAGCGAGAGGCGTGTCCTTGTACAGAACTTTCGCGTCGGCTTCGGTCATTCCGAGGTTGACATCGTAGCCGAAGTTCTTCTTGAAGTCCTCCGCCATCTTTCTTGTCTGCTCATCCCATACCGCTCCGTCCTGAAAGGCGAGCTTGGCGAAGTCCAGACTGCCTGTCTTCTCGTACAGTTCCTTCTGCAAGTTCGCCTGCTTCACGCCTTTCTCCAGGGCCTCCTTGAAGTTTGAAGCGACTCGCTCCCATTCTGGCTTCAGCTCCTCAGAGAAGCGCCACTCGAAGTTCTCCTTGTCGAGCTGCGTTCTGAACTTCTGCCTGTCTTTGCTCTTGTCAAAGTTAAAACCGTCTTTCAGTCTGGCGATGCTGCCGGAATAATTGTCGAGGTCAATCTTCTTCCAGTCCAAATCCTTGTACAGGCCGAACACCTCGTTCTTTGCCTTCGCACGGCTCATGCCGGCCTCTTTCCTCAACTTCTGGTAAGCCTGTCTCGCGGCCTTGAAGTCCTCAAGCTGTCTTTTCAGCTCGTCGAGTTCCTCGTCCTTCTTGTCGCCCTTGTTCTTCGGAATCTTATTGGATTTCTTGTCCTCGCCCTTGTAGTCATAATTAAGCAAATCGAAAGCCGCGCCCACAGCATTGTCGTACTGGTATTTCAACCAGTTCAGCCTTTCCTTCGAACTTTTTGATTTTCGGGCAGCGTCATATTCGTTCTTGAGCCTATCAATCTCTGTCTTGGCGGCATTGCGTGCTTCATACCACGAATCCTGCTTACCCCATGAGCTTATATAACTCATATACTGGTCTTTCTTGCTCTTCTCATAAATGGCGAACTTCGGCATACGCTTTGCCATAGTTCCTTGCACGTCTCCGTATTTGCCAGCGTCATTTACCACAAGGTCTATTACGGCAGAAAAGTGCGATGCGTCAAGTAGGCGCTGCAATGTCGATTCAAGCTCAGGGTATTTCAGTATCAGGTTCTTCTTGGCGTCATCCATAAGCTCCCGAACCTTTCGCGCCTCTTCATTTGTCAGCTTTTGTCCAGAACGTATTTTCATGGCAATGTCCGGCGCTACATTGTCTATCATCTGACGCATCTCAGTTCCGACCTGACTTTCAAGCCATCCGTCAGTAATACCGAACGCTTGCAATACACTTGCTCTTATCTCATTGGCACGGTCTTCGGGTATTTCCATGCCGGAAAACAGATTGCTCAAACTTAACTTTGCGGCCTCAAGCGCAGTTCTATCCTTGCTTATATCGCCAAAAATCTTTGTTATTTCCTTTTTGAGATTTTCGGTTAAGTTTTTTGCGTCAAAGCTCAGCTCGAAAGACTTTTTTCGAGCGGTCTGCTTGTCTTCGCCGCCAGTAATGAGGTCAGATGCTACAGCGTCAATATTTTCAAACGATTTACTTAACTTTTCCGCAGCGTCTTTCAGGTCTTTGTACATCCCACTATCAGCCAATTTTCCCTGCGACAGTTTATTTGCCTTCTGTAGTAGGTCAAGCTCATCGGCGAGGTATTTTAGGCGCTCCTTGTGACTTTCTTTTTCTTCGGCTTTCATTACAAGGTTGTTGTAGTTATAAGGAGCTATCTGCTTGATTTTCTCCTTATACTCGTCGATCATGTTGTCTATTGCCCTGTCGTCACCCTCTGCGATAGCCTTGCTTGCGTCATTCTCTTTCATAAAGTCATTAAGCTGCTTGTATCTGTCCTGCAACTCGTCAGCCGTCTGCTTCATGGAATTTTTAAGCTCTTCGTTCTTGGAATACCAGTATCCCATACCCATCGTTACTCCAGTTATGAGAAGACCTGGCAGACCGCCTATTGCCGTCCAAAGCGTTGTTGCAAGTGTCCTTGCGCCTGCCGTCACGATATTGATTGCAGCAGCTCCGCGCATACTGAAAGAAGTCCACAATCCTGCAAAGCTCGCCCTTACGGATGTCGTTCCGGCCCTAAGGCCGGCAAACCACGATGCGGTAGACACTGCTGCTGCGCGAATTTTCCCAGGAATTGCCTTTATTGGGCCGAGGATGCCGCTTAGCGCTCCTTTAAGAGTCCATGTCTTGCTAACAAGCCCCATCTCAGCAAGCGTTTGCTTGTACATCTCCGGCGTAATGCTCTTTGTTATAAGCATACGGTCGAGTTCGGCCTTTGTCAGCGCTTTTGCTGCCGTCAGCATCTTTAAATCCTCTGCCGTAATCTGCTTCTTCGTTTGAAGCAAACGAAGTTCCTGAGCGGTTACGCTTTCCCCAAGTAGAACCCTTTTCTGTACATCAGCAGCCATACTCGACTTGCCCGACAATAGCGCTGCGCCAATACCGCCGCCAAGAGCCATTTGCATTTTCTTCAAAGCAAATCCAGCAAAAGCCGCAGCTACCACAGGAGCCATAGAGTGCATTGCCTGAACAAGTTCCGTAACGAGATTTAAAATACCCTTCAATCCATTACCGACGACACTGTTTCCGCTTGCAAAATCAGAGAGCATGATTTCCCACGCATCTTTAAGTTTGTTGTATCTACCGAGAAGGGTTTCCGAAAGCACAAGCTGCATGTTGTAGAACTGGCCTCCCGCATCGGTCATTTCCCAAAAGACGTTCTTTACGTCCTCGAAATCAACGCCGCGTCCCGATATGCGGGTTTTTACTTCACTTGTAGTAACCTTGCGGCCTTCACGTTTTGAGTAATATTCTGACAGCTTCTGCAACAGTGGAATACCAGCATACGAAATCTGACGTAACTCCTTTCCGTCAAGCCAACCGCGCGAACGCACCTGTCCGAACGCCAGGGCTATTCGCTCGAAGCTAACTCCGAGGCCCGACGCCATATCCGCGAGTCGCTTTGTGGTGTCATACAACTGGTCGTACTCTACACCGTAAGCCGCCAACTGCTTCACGTCTTTGTTCAATTCAGAGAAGGTGAACGGAGATTGCAATGCAAGTTCCTTGACCTGCGAGAACATAGTATTGGCGTTCTGTATGTCGCCCAAAATACTCTGCAATGCGATGTGCTGCTTTTCAAGCTCACCACCGGTCGTTATCACGCTCATGGCAAACTGCTGCATACCGTAAACAAGTCCACCCTGCATAACCAGGGATTTCAAATCCTGCATTGTAGAGTTAAGACCCCCGGCGGAGTTTTTCGCCTGCTCAAAAGCGCGAACAAGATCGCTACGCACCTTTGCCGCCGAATTTGCAATCTCCTGCTGGTGCTTTCGCTCTAAATCAATACTCTTTTCTTTCTCGCGGTTTATCTTTTCTTGCGCAGCATTAATCGCTCTTTGGTCTTGCAGCGCTCGTCCAGCCTGCGTTGCGTCGTGTCCTGTACCGATATTTCCT
>SFGV01000088.1 GCA_004557545.1 Succinatimonas hippei | reverse complement strand
ACACCAAGGATCTCGTTCTTGACATCATAAGCCCAGTTAAAATTTCAAAGCTGATCTCAAACAATAACTTCATGGTCTACTACCAGCCCAAGGTATGTATTAAAGGTGACCATGAGGCTATTACATCAGCAGAAGCTTTGATCAGACTGCAATTTAATGGCAGCATTATTTCACCAAACGAATTTATTCCTCCGCTTGAGGCTTCACACTACACTCACCTTATCGACTTCTTCGTTCTAAATACGATATGCAGAAGGATGCGTGAGCGCTTGGATAAAGGTCTCAAGGTCATTCCGGTCTCATGCAACTTCTCACGCCACAGCGCCGTCCGGCCAGACTTTATTGAGTCAGTTAAAAAAATCGTCAAGGATTACAATATCGATCCCTCATCGATAATCATCGAGATTTCAGAACGCTCACAGACATTCTTTAAAAACGAGCTGATCTCATCATGCGTTAACCTCTCTAAAGCAGGCTTTAAGACCTCCATCGATGACTTTGGCGTGGCTCACGCCAATTTGTGGGTACTCTCGGATTTGCCGGTAAACGAGATCAAATTCGACAAGCGTCTTATAGATTCACTGCTAAATCCTGACAATAAGAAAATCCGCGTGATCCTAAGCGAGATGACCAGAATGTGCCGTGAGCTCAAGATTGGTACTGTTGCTGAAGGTGTAGAGAAACCCATCCAGCGCGACGCGTTAAAAGAAATAGGGATAGATGAGATTCAGGGGTATTTCTATTCAAAACCTATCCCTCAGGATGATTTCTACAAACTCTTTGACTCAGGAAAGGTGCACTCCGGCGTTTGAAAGCCAGTACCTCTGTAATGGTATACTGCAACGGTTTTAAACTAAAAATTCGCTTTTTTAGCCTGACATATAGGCGTTAGACGTTTAAATTCAAGCTAAACCAATATGCCTGATTATAAACAGGCAAAAATACATGCACTTTATTGAGATACTCCTGATAGCGGCTGCGCTTTCCTGTGACGCTATGGTCTGTTGCGTTATATACGGTCAAAAGCGCTGTAACAGCGTTATACGCAGACGTAATGCCCTGCTTTTGTCAGTTTCATTTGGTCTGTTCCAGTTTCTTATGCCGGTGGTCGGTTTCTTCGGCGGAAAGGCTCTGCTCTCGCTTATTCAGGCATATGACCACTGGGTAGCCTTTGTTTTACTGTGCGCGGTATCCTTCAGCATGGTCAAAGAGGCTTTCGCCAAGGAAGGAGATTCTGGAAATAAAGACTGCTATATCGTAAGTATCACCAAGGCTCTGATGCTCGCGGTGGCGACCTCCATTGACGCATTTGCGGTAGGAATAACCGTCGCGATGCTCGACAATCGGATCTTTTACATTGCGTCTACTATAGGCATAGTATGTTTCGCGCTGTCATTCCTAAGCTTCTACGCGGCCTCAAAGCTCTCAGGAATAAGATGGCTGGACAAAGTCATGAATTGCGCCGGCGCCGCGGTACTGATATTCATTGGCATAAAGGTACTTATAGAACACGGGGTCTTCAGTTAAGCTTTTTAATCTCAGCCTTTCCTGACGTCGCGTCAGTGATCCGTGCGCAAAAAGCGTCACAGGATTTGTCACTTACCTCGAGCTCAAACTGAGGTCTGTCTGAAAAAGCGCGTGAAACGATCTCAGCTCCGCATTCTGAAATAATCCTGAGCACTCTGCCCTGATCCTTAAAATCAAAACTCAGTTTCAGCCTTTGAGTTTTTAAAGCTTCACACGAGGGAGTTACTGCAAGCGCCTGCTTTACGCTGTCAGAATAAGCCTTCACGAGACCACCTGTTCCAAGCAGGATCCCGCCAAAATAACGTGTAACGACGGCTGTTATCTCACCCATTCCGCAATGCAGAATGATGTTTAGCATTGGCTGCCCGGCGGTTCCATGCGGCTCACCGTCATCCGAGCAGCCAGCAAATCCGCTCTGTCCGGCTACGCCGCCGTTGAAGGCAAAGCAGTTATGTCTGGCGTCTGAAAACTCAGCGCTTACCTTTGAGATAAAGCCCTTGCACTCACCCACCCCGCGGGTTCTTCCGATTGTGGTAATAAAACGGCTTTTTTTAACCACCAGCTCGGTGCGGACAATTTCCCCGTTTTTTAGAGCTGGAACTTTCGGAGATTCAGCCAATTCTGGCACCCTTTGATAAAAATGGCACTCTTATACGGAAATTCTGGGAGATCATAAGTCCCAGAGTAACCAGGATCATTCCAAGAATGGTGTATTGCGTGATCTTCTCGTCTATGAAAACCACCGCGAAAACCGCGGTAACCACCGACTGCATGTAAAGATAAACATTGGTCGAGACACCGCCTATGAGCTTTAAAGCTTCATTCCAGGTAAAAAAACACAAAGAGCTCGCGATAATTCCCAGGAAAAGCAGATTTAAAAGATATTTTGGCTCAAGCAGGAATTCAGCGCGGACTGAATACCCAAATACCCCCATAAAAGGGAGTGTAAGTATAAGGTTATAAAAGAAAACCACATGTGTAACGCGTAAAGGCGAATAACCGGCTTTATAGATCTTACGAACAAAGGTGTTATAAAGACACCAGCAGGCCGCCGCGCCGAGGGCGAGCAGATCGCCTGTTGGATTTATCTCAAGCTTAAGGGAATTAGCTGAAAGCGCGGCTATTCCGATAAAAGCGATAATAAAACCTATGAAAAAATTAACGGAGAGCGACTTTATATAACCTGTTATACGGTCACACACGCCTACAAAAAGCGGAGCTGTGCTGACAATCAGTGAAACGTTAGCAGAAGGCGCGAATTCAAGCGCGCTGTTTTCCAGAATAAAGTAAAAGGTTATTCCGAAAAAAGCCGCAAGTACCGCGTATAGATTAAGCTTCAGACCAGGCAGAATTTTCCATGTGCGCACGCAAAGTGAAAGAGCCAGAAAACCAATCAGAAAACGATCAAACAAGATCTCTACCGGCGTGAAATGCTCAAGCAGTACTTTTGATGAGACAAAAGTAATACCCCAGACAAAAACAGTAAATATCGCCAAAAAATGACCTAAGAGATTCAATCGCATGTTGCACGCCTTGTTTAGATCCAGACGTCAAAAGGATAGCACAGCAACCACAGGAACATGGACAGCCCTTAGGATATGCTCAAAAATAAACCCGGGGTATTTTCCCCGGGTTGTACAGATAGCGGCGCTCTACGCCGCGAAATAAAAAAAGCTTAAAGCGAAGCGTTAAGAATATCAATAATATCCTGACGTCCAAGCGGTCTTATGGCGGTTGAGAAATCGCCAAACCAGATCTTCAGGACATGATCGGCCATCTGTCCGAAATGCTCGGCAGTCACTCCCATCTCAGAGAGTTTTGAAGGCAGACCGATGGATTTGAAGAACTCAGCGGTCTTGTCTATAGCCTCAGAGCCAACCTTCATAGGATCGCCGTTCTTATCAAGTCCCCACACATTCACGCCATACTGTTTAAAGCGCTCTGCGGTCTTGGGAGTGAGTGAGAAGCGCATCCAGTGAGGGGTAATTACAGCAAGCCCAGCGCCATGGGTAATGTCGTGGAAGGCTGAAATCTCATGCTCAATGCCATGGCAAACCCAGGGTGAAGGAGTCATACCGTCAGCAAGAATTCCGCAGCAGCCAAATGAGGCAGCCTGCATAAGCTCAGCTCTGGCGTTGAAATCGTCAGGATGCTTAATCGCGACCGGAGCGTTCTTGATGCATGTACGCAGCATGGCCTCGCACAGACCGTCGCTTAAAGTTGTTCCTTCTGCTACCAGATACTGCTCAAAAGTATGTGACATGATATCCGCGGTTCCTGAAGCGGTCTGCCAGGCGTTTACAGTGAATGTATAAGTAGGATCGAGTATTGAGGCCACCGGGTTTAGCTGTCCCACGATAGGCATTTTCTCATCGGTGTCAGGATTTGAGATCACGCCTGAATTGTCATACTCAGAACCGGTAGCGGTAAGTGTAAGAACATCAAAAAGTGGAACCGGCGTAGTGGTTAGCTTTGAATTGTCCAAAACCAGATCCCATGGATCGCCATCGTAGCTTATGGCAGCTGAAATAAGTTTTGACAGATCCAGTACTGAGCCACCGCCAACTGCGAGGATAGCGTCAACATGGTTTTCACGGGCGATCTTTACTCCATCGCGGGCAGACTGAACCTTGGGGTTAGGGGCGATGCCTGAGAGCTCAAAAATATTTTTGTCGGCAAGTAATTTCTTTACTTCGTCATAAAGACCGATCTTTTTGATGCTTCCACCGCCGTATGTAAGCAGGATGTTCTTGTGCCCGGCAAGCAGATCTGGAAGGCGGCTTATGCTGTCCTTGCCAAAAACCAGTCTTGTAGGGAGGTAGAGCTCAAATGAATGCATATGTTGTGTTCCCCGGTAATTTATATATCTAAAAATGAATATACATGCAGTATATATTACTTTTTGGCATATAACAAACCATAAATAATGCTCAGGGTAACATTTTATTAAATTTGCAAGAAGGCTTGCTCTTCGTGATTCTGATTAAGATCAGATGGATATGTTCGAAGTTGGAAAAGCCCGGAATTTGTAAAGATAGATAGCGGTTATACCAGAAGATAAACCCAAATAGTCACGCGCAGAGCCTGGCAGAGACTGTTTACACACCGATCCAAGACCTGACATACGGGCCGCTCATCACATTTTATGATGATTAGCGGGTAATTCTGCCGCCAGGCAGGCGGCAGAAAATGTCATGTTAAAGGAACGGGATCACCGAGCCGGCAATTTTTGCCGCGGTAAGCAGACCATTTCCAAGGGAGTCCAGCACCGAGTAATCTGACTGCTGGTTCTCAGGGAATACTTTCTGCCACTCTGTGGTATTTGTTGAATTCTCTGAGAGCATCTTCAGCCCTTCAATTGTCGAGTTTGACTGATCAGACTTAACATTACCATCGGTAGTGTTTTTCTCGTCAGGATCATCATGAACTCCGTTATAAAGAGCTTTGTTTAATACCAGCTGACCTTTGTTCTTAATTGACTCATCGCTGTTATCTTTCTGCGAGAGCAAAACACCAGTGAGATCTGTAGAGAACGCCTTTGCGTTGCCAAGCTCTGCTGTAGTAGCCGAAGCGGTTGAACCAGAATTTCCGGAACTGCTGAGCAGGCTCTGCACATAATTTGAAAGTTCCGTATTGCTGTTATTCACCAGATATGACATTTCATCCTCCAAGACGGCACTCTTTTGCCGCCCAAAGTTGCTGTCATAGATTAAGCAACTACTGTGCCAGAATTATCCGACACAGTATGGAAGGGTCAGTCTGAAATAACGTAGCGTGTGCTGTTAAGTCTTGTAAAGACAACTTCCTCATAGCCTTTTTCGTTGTCTTTAGGCAGATCATCGCTGAACTTGTAATTGGTCTTTACCCAGACCTTTTTGGTCTCGGCGTTCTTCGGCAGGACTTTCTGACAATCGTTGTAAATAAACACGTTTCTCATGTCATTTACACCATCGAGTATGATCGGAGCCTCATCTCCTGAGGCAAACACATACCAACCTTCAGTGATCCACTTGGTTTTATCCGTACGAGCGTTTATCGCTATTGAACAATCCTCGGAAGAATCGTTTTTTACGTCAATACGCAATGATGCCGCTGCATCAGCGCATACAAATCCAAGCATGGCGGCCACTAATAGTTTTTTCATCGGTACACCAGTGTTTTTAAACCACAAAACGTTTAACCCGTATGTGTGAACGTTCCAGCCTATAGAGGCGGGAGCTTCCTGCCTCAACGAGAACAGCACTGCATACTCTGAAGAGTTGCGGCGACTTACGCTCTCTCCA
>SFGV01000087.1 GCA_004557545.1 Succinatimonas hippei | reverse complement strand
AGATTGCATATCTGCCATCGCGTGAGAGATTCCCTGATGAAATTCAAAGAAACCTCAGTGACAAGCTCAAGCGCCTTAAAAAACTTGAGGCTAAAAAAGGTAGCCTTAATGTGGAGGAGCGCTTAAATAACCTTGAGGCCTCGCTAAAATCTGCCTTTTACATGTATGTCCGCTTTCTGTACAACAATCAGAATGTCACTGCCAATTCAGGCACAGGCTTCAGATCAGCTCTGTTCTTTTTTATACGGGAGTACTGCTACTCCTCTATGTTCCGCTACAACAAGAAAGGGGAGTTTAACGTGCCCTACGGCGGGATCACTTATAACAGGAAGGATCTTGGAAAAAAGCTTGAATACGTGTTCTCAGATCAAATGCGGGACAAGCTCGTGAGCGCTGAGTTCTCATGTCTTGATTTTGAGGAATTCTTAAGCAGGGCAAAGCCTGACAGTCAGGATTTTGTGTTTCTTGACCCGCCATATGACAGCGATTTCTCAACCTACGCCCAAAACTCCTTTGGGAGAGCGGAGCAGGAGCGTCTTCACAAGGTGCTTTTGAACCTGAAAGCCCGGTTTGTTCTGGTGATTAAAAACACCGACTTCATCTCAGAGCTTTACCGCGGTGATTTTAATATCTTTGAATTTGACAAGACCTACCGGGTAAGCTTCATGAACCGTAACTCAAAGCAGGTGAAACATCTTTTGATCACCAATTTTAAAACTGACATCAGCTCTCTCTAATGATGCTCAGCCATTTTTTCTCTTTCCAGGTATTTACCGCGTCATCCTCAAAAGCTCTTTGACCTGTCTTGAGATTTCAGATATTTCCGGTGTACACGTATTTAAGATGACGCGAGGCTATGGTTTGAAGACGCAATAGCGTTTCAAGTGGAGTTATTTCAGTACTCTCAGTGCAATTATAGCGCGGAAAGTATCTTGAGAGGTGAAGGGGAATGTTCTTATCAAGTGAGGAGATCCAGGAGCTTTCAGCTTCCATCTCCTCATCAGAATCGTTTTTGCCGGGGATGACGAGTGTTGTCACCTCAAAATGGATCCTGTCATATGAGAGCTCAATAAAGCGCTTTACGCACTCAAAGTCCCCTTTGACCCATTTGTAAAACTCATCACTGAAGCCTTTAAGATCGACATTTGCCGCGTCAAGTAATGGCAATAGCTTTAAAAGCGGCTTTTCAAGCAGGGTGCCGTTGGTAACCAGCACCGTCTTAAGACCTTCGCTCTTGGCGAGTGTGAAGGTGTCAAGCACAAACTCATAGCTTATGACAGGCTCGTTGTAGGTAAAGGCAATGCCGATGTTTCCCCGGGGCATCAGGGATTTTGCGAGCGCTACCAGTTCCTCAGGTGTAGTCTTTTTTAATCTGAGATCTGATTTTCCCGCCATCGAGATCTCATGGTTCTGACAGAAGGGGCATCTTAAGTTGCACCCGTAGGATCCGACTGAGAGGATCCTTGACCCCGGGAAAAAGCGCCTTAATGGTTTCTTTTCTATAGGATCAAGCGCCAGAGCTGATACAAGGCCGTAATTGTCATCAACAATCACGCCGTTTTTACATGAGCGGGCTTTGCAAATACCCACGTGACCTTCGGCTATCTCACAGAGCCTTGGACAGAGATCACACCTCGCCTTTGGTGTATTTCCGCTCTTCATCATATAAAGCCCCGCTCTCAGAAGTGGCGCTTTACGGTAAAGCGCTTTAGCGAGCAGCCTTCCTCATAGGGATCAAGCCCCGCCTTGCGCTTGGCGATTGAAAGCTGTTGCTCAACGGTCTCAACCCCGTCAAGATCCGGCAGCAGTACCCCGCGTCTTGCTCCCTTTGTGACAATCACGCCGTATACCCTGGGATTTAATTCCTCAGGAGATTTAATACTCTCGGGTTCATCCAGCACATCAACGCTGTACTCAAGATAAGGCAGCTCAGACTCTGTTACCGGATCAAAGCGCGGGTCAGAGCTGCAGGCGCTGATAGCATTGCGCTCTATCTCCTCGCCAAGCGATGAGCAAACCGGCATGAGCGTGCCGATGCAGCCGCGCAGATTGCCGTATTTGTGGATAGTCACAAAGCACGAGGCCTTCTTTTTCGTAAGCTCCGTAGGAATTTGCGGAAGATAAGCTCTAAGATCGTCAGTGGTAGCAGCGCGCGTCAGAATGCCGCTTTTTACCACCGACTCAATGGTGCGGCGGGCAAGGCTTACAACAATGTCCTCACTTTCATGGCGTTTGTCAGCTAAATCCTGCTGGATTTTTTCATACTGAGCGGCGAAATTACGTTTGGGATCAGATCCCTCCACCCTGAAGGTCGCGACCGCGTAGCCTACGCCAAAAGGTCCTTCATAGGATAAAAGCTCCGGTTTTACACCAAGAGAGTCAAGCGCTCCCGCCATGATGAGAAAAGAGCGGTACCCGCACTCGGCGGCGCTCTCGCATACGGCCTGATTGAGATTTAAAAGCTTCAGAAAATCCCCGCTTTTAAAGATCTCACAGATATCACGGTCAAACATCGGACCGTCCGCAGAGTAACCATAAGGACCATCTTCCTTAAGCTTATGTGAAAGATCGCCGCTTGCGATCATGACGATACGTCGTCCTAGTTTTTCAGCGCATTTGGCGACAGCCTCTCCTAATAGAGGATGGCCCGGGTCTCATCTTTCTTTAATTCATCGGCGATTGACTGAGCAAGCTCCTCATCATAATCACAGCCTATCTCAAGCTGTGGAGCCCTGAAATCCGAGAAATCGCCATACGCGTGAGAGCCTGATGATATGGAAAAGCAGTCACGCCATCCTTTGGCGTGGGGTGAGGTTATGATCACTGTGTCAGGCTTTAGCGATGAGACAAAGGCCATGGCCTTACGATAGCTTTCAATGGTCTTTTCAATGATTTTCTCTCTGCCATTTCCTACCTCAGGCATGATAAGAGGCGGATGCGGAACCGCGATTGCGCCAAGCACAGCCATAGAACGCTCCTTGTGTAAATCTTGCACCTGTGATGATATTAGTCCTTTTGAAGAAAGAAAGACGTTATTTGAAATCAGCTTCATGTCGGGGGCTCGCGCCTGAGCGCCTCTAACGCAGCGCTGGGCAAGAGCGTGGGATGCATTGTGGAGAAGCTGAGAAGGCCGCCATCGCGAGGCGGACCGGCTCTGGCCTGAACCAAAGAAAACACGGAGCTAAATTCCGCAAGATTGCGGAAGGGTGGCTCACGCGCCAGAAAACGTGATCATATTAAAAAACGACGTTTTAACACAAATAAACTGGAACCAACGAAAAAGGCGACGCTCGATTTTGCAAAAAACCGGGCAAAATCACTCCAAAAATTTTCATTTGTTACTCAAAGAACGCCCTAATCGCAGGATTCAAGGCTTAAGTGTGTGTATTTTTATTGAAGTATAGAATATATTCGCATCCAGATTTGAGAATTTAATCTCAGCTATCCAAAACCGACAGCGCCTTAGGAGGCACGAATAATGGATTATGTATGCCGTTGCGTTGCGCTATCTCATCGGCTAGATTAGCGTCCCCGTACTGCTCATACGCTAGCACTACAGCGGGCGTTACCTCTTTGGGTGTCAGGGTAATCGATGACGTGTGACCGGTGACTTCATCGTTTAAGTAGTGATACACGCTGTCATAAAGCGCCGCCATGGTCTCGTACTGATCATTGTCGTCTGTGTCCTCTTTCAGCATCTCGTTTTCAATGGCGTCAAGTACTTCCCCTTGCAGGGCTCTAAGTCAGGTGTCCTGGAGTTAACAATGGCGCTTTCGGTCAAATCGTTGGGTCAGTACCGATATTGGAAACAGCGTCGCCGATATTGGCTATCATGTTAGCCCTTACAAATGTCTCAAGCGCCGCCCCAGCTGTAACTTCATCGGAGAGGGTATACCCAAGCGCAATCATCCGCTCACGCTCTTTGGTCTTGGTGTATAGAGATGTTGAGCCTTTATCGGTGAGCACATCGGCAGACCATAACAAATTCTTTCCTTCAGGAAAACAAAGCCCCGCAACGCGGGGCTTTGCAAGGATTTCTTGAAAAGAAATCAGTGCACGCGGTCACCATTTTTAGCGCCGCTGTCAACACCAAGCAGGAATACCTGATCAGCGCCCGGACCCGCGGCGGTAACCATACCTTCGGAAAGACCGAATTTCATCTTGCGGGGTTTGAGGTTGGCAACCAGGATCACCTTGCGGCCAACCAGCGCGGCCGGATCCTTGTAGGCAGCCTTAAGTCCCGCGAAGACATGGCGTTTGGCAAAGCCGATATCTACCTCGAGGCTTAAAAGCTTCTTGGCGCCTTCAACTTCTTCGGCCTTGGTGATGGTGCCCACACGAAGATCAACCTTGGCAAAATCATCGATGGTGATCTCAGGAGAGAGCGGCTCGTAATCGCCTGACGCTGCCTGAGAGGGAGCGCCAGCGGCTTTGGCGGCCTTGAGATCCTCCTTTGAGGCTTCGATCATCTTCTCAATCTGCGGCATCTCAATGCGGCTGTATAGAGGCTTGAACTTCTCAATCTCATGATCATAAAGGGGCTTTAACACATCCTCAAATCTGAGATCATCCTTTAAGAACTCTTTGGCGTGCTCATAGACCTCAGGGAGGATCGGGCTTAAGAAGGTGATGATCGCCTTAAAGAGGTTAAGACCATCGGTGCACACGCGCTGAAGCTTGTCATCCTGACCTTCTTCCTTCGCGATCACCCACGGAGCTTCCTTGTCGATATAGCGGTTGGCCTCATCGGCAAGTTCCATGACGGCGCGTACGGCCTCAGCGTAATTGCGGCTCTCATAGCCTTCGCAGACTTTATCCTTGGTATTTTCAACAAGCGAAAGGATCTCAGCGTTATAGGGGGCGCTCGCAAGCTTTCCGCCAAAGCGCTTGGTGATAAATCCGGCGGTACGCGAGGCGAGGTTTACGACCTTGCCTACGATATCGGAGTTTACTCGGGCGACGAAGTCATCAAGCGAGAGGTCGACATCAGTTACGGTGCCGTTCATCTTTGAAGCGAAGTAGTAACGAAGTGACTCAGGCTTCATGAACTTCAGGTAGGTTGAGGCTTTGATGAAGGTGCCTTTGGATTTTGACATCTTCGCGCCATTGACGGTGACATAGCCGTGCACAAAGATCTTTGAGGGCAGCTTCATATCGGCGGCCATCAGGGTTGCAGGCCAGAAGAGTGAATGGAAGTAGAGGATGTCCTTGCCGATGAAATGAACCATCTCAATGTCGGATTTCGGATCGGTAAACGGGGCAAACTCAACATTATTGCGGTCACACCAGTTCTTAAGCGACGCGAGATAGCCTATCGGAGCGTCCATCCATACGTAGAAGAATTTGTCCTCAGTACCCGGGATCTTAAAGCCAAAGTACGGGCTATCTCTTGAGATATCCCAGGGCTTGAGACCTTCCTTGAACCACTCGTCAAGCTTGTGCCCCATTTCCTTTTGCAACACGCCGGTGTTGTGAATGAAATCGTAGAGAAAGTCATGGGCTTTTGGCAGATCAAAGAAATAGTGCACTGACTCACGCAGTACCGGGGTAGCTCCGGACACGGTTGAATAAGCGTCTTTAAGATCTGTAGGCTCATAGGTAGCGCCGCATACCTCACAGTTATCGCCATACTGATCCTTAGCGCCGCAGCGCGGGCAGGTTCCTTTGACAAAACGGTCAGGCAGGAACATGTTCTTTACCGGATCGTAGAGTTGGGAGATCTTTTTGGTGATTATGTAGCCTTTTTTCAGAGCCTTCTCATACATCTCGCATGAGATCTTGTGGTTCTCCTCAGAGTGGGTGCGGTAGTAATTGTCGTAGTTGACCAGGAAGCCCTTTAAATCTTCACTATGGGATTTAGATGTGCGTTCGATCATCTCCTCAGGAGTAATACCAAGTGAGGCCGCCTTGATCATGACGGGAGTTCCGTGGCAGTCATCACCGCAGACATAGACAACTTTATTGCCGATCGCGCGCTCAAACCTCACCCAGATGTCTGACTGGATATGCTCAAGCATGTGACCTAAATGTATAGGTCCGTTGGCATAAGGAAGCGCGTTGGTAACCAGTATAGTCTTGGGTTTACTCATTAAAATCACGGCGTTTTACCTAAATCTCTCGAGGATCTAAGAGCGCCGGCTCCTGTCTTTAATTTGGTTTTGTTGAACTAAAAAAAGCGTTCTGGAAACGCTTCATTACGCGTATATACGCGCGGGGATTACATATGCGTAAAGCTTTTCTATCTGCAAGCATATAAAAGATCCTCAAGCTCACTATATGCTCACTGAAAACTCAGGCATTCATATAGTTATTTTGGCTATGCAGGGATCCTGTTTCCCGATAACTCAAACACCACTTTGTAGTGGTGTTATATGAATCGATCATTTTACACCGCATAAGCGAGAGAGTGATCTTTGTGACTTACTGCACATAGCTTAACTGTTCAATTCGCGACTAGAAAGCTTTATCGAGATGCGGCGTAAAACCCCTGGCTTTAGACATAGGAATTGTCAATGGCAAGTCAAATCATGATCTCCATGAAATATGAAAATCCAGGTTGATAGGCACTTAAGCGTTGCTCTTGATAAGCCCGGCTTTTTTTAAAAGCGCAGCGACCGGGATCTGAGCCAGAACTACCGCCAAAAATACCAGCGCGCAGCCTGTAAGCTGCAATCCGGTTGGTCTTTCATGCAATAAAAGGATCCCAAAGAACGTTCCCATTACGCTTTCAAGCGACATGATGATGGTAGCGATCACGGCGTTAACCCCACGCTGTCCAACAACCTGCAGAGTGTAGGCAATACCGTTTGACACGATGCCACAGTAGATAAAGGCGGGAGCAGCCTTCATAAAATTCTCAAAGCTGTCAGGTCCAGTAACCATCATCATTACAAATCCCAGAAATGAGGCTACTAAGAACTGCCCGCAGGATAGCGCTACTCCGTCAACCCTAGCCACAAAATAGGCTATGACCAGAATATGGACGGCAAAGCACATCGCGCCGATGAGGGTCAGGAAGTCGCCTTCAGAAAAGCTCAGGCCGCCGCTCGCGGTCAGCAGATAAAGCCCCGCTACCGAGATGGCGACGCAGAGCACAAGCTTGGGTGATGGTTTTGAGCCTATTACTATTCCGAAGATCGGCACAAAGACTACATAAAGCGAGGTGATGAAACTCGAGTTTGTCACATCCGTAATTCTGATCCCAAACTGCTGGAAGCTCTCGGCGCAAATGAGGCAGACGCCGCAGCAAAAGGAGCCCAGAAGCAGCATTTTAAGATTGCTCTTTATTATGGTTACGCCGCGCCTGCGTCTTATATGGTCACGCACCGACATGAAGAGAACCAGAAACACACCGCCTATAAAGGTTCTCATAAAGGTAAAGGTGAAAGGCTCGACATGATCCATGCCAAGCTTTTGTCCGATAAATCCGGTACCCCAGAGCACCGCGGTTAAAAAGAGCAGTGAGTACTGCCTTAATTCAAAAGAAGTCATATTTTAAGAACTTATTTCACGGCAGAGCTTTTTGAGAGCCGACTGTCTGATTTCTCATGATGGTACGTTTCAGAATCATACGCTTCGTCATGTCGCGCGTGATGAGACATCATGTCAGGACCGCCTCGCATTTGAGTATCTGGAAGGCATTCCTTACCTTCACCGCGCGATTGAGATTCAAAGTCCTCATGATCCGGTCTGTGAGGCATACGGGGAGATAACAGCAGAGCCTGCATGTAAACCAGCATCATGCTGGGGCGGCGCATCTGCCCCCAGACCATATAATCCTCGTTAAGTGTGAAGTCAAAAGGGATCTTGTCAGGATCAAACCTGACTTCCATATTGTCTTTGCCATCCGTGAAGACAAAAATACCGTCAGATAGTTTTTTTATGAAATGACCATGAATGAAGGCGTAATCGCCATCATGAGCGTGGCGTTTTATCCCTGAGACCGTGTTGCGCGATATCTCACGTCTTTTCTGGATAAAATCCTTCCATCCGCCGTAGGGATCAGGTTCCGAAATCTCGCGGACGACCGCGTTCTCGGACGCGGCAACGGCGTTGTCTGTCTCCGCGACGCAGACAGAGCATAAAGCTTGTACCAAAAGCAACGCCAGAATAGCTATTTTTTGCCGCATACAGATCCTCCGGATGCGCGAGATCATAGCAAAAAGCGTGAGCAAGCGCTGATCTCAATAAGCTCACGTTAAGCTTGAAAGTGTTATTTCAAAAGAGGAAGGGTACTTTCTGTACACAGATTTAACGAA
The DNA here is from genome assembly GCA_004557545.1 of Succinatimonas hippei. Classification (GTDB taxonomy): domain Bacteria; phylum Pseudomonadota; class Gammaproteobacteria; order Enterobacterales; family Succinivibrionaceae; genus Succinivibrio; species Succinivibrio hippei_A. The sequence goes on along the minus strand of SFGV01000087.1, from coordinate 269 downwards.
AAGCCTTATTTAAACTAACGCCCGCTTTTCACAATGCAAGCGCTGGATCACTGCAATACCTGAGGGATCAGAAAATGGGTATTTTTGAAAAAATCAGAAGCACGGCTTTTGCGGTATCTTCTTACTTCATGTTACCCGAGAGCCTGAATAACGAACTTGAATACGGAAATAAGGCGAGCACAAAAACAAAGCGCAAGGTTTCACTAGACGAACTTACGGAATCTGTAATTAAGGGTACGACCCGTGAGAGGGCAGGTTACAGCCGCAGG
>SFGV01000086.1 GCA_004557545.1 Succinatimonas hippei | reverse complement strand
CTTAAAAAACTCAATGTAACCATCAATAACGAAGAGCTCGCCTCCGCTCTGGAGACGTGCTCTAAGCTATGATCGATTACCTAAATTTAAAAGATACAGTTTAAAAGGAGTCGCGGGAACAGATGATTATGCCCAGCTCAGGGGGACTCAACTGCTACTATGTCGACAAAACCCCATTTCTAAAAACCATATTTGAAGATGATCATAATTCTGTTTTGCTCATTACCCGCCCAAGGCGTTTTGGCAAGACTCTCACCATGAGCATGTTCGAGAGTTTTCTATCAGTAAACGCTCAAGACCCCTGAGATGTTAAAAGACAGAAAAGCTCTTTGATGGCACATCCATCCTCAATGATCAGAAATTCTGCAAAGATTTCATGGGGCAGTACCCGGTTATTGCAATAACCCTTAAGGATGTCTTCGGCAGAGACTTTGACGGCGCCTATAAGAATTTCACGGCTCTGGTTTTTCAGACAGCCTGCAAATATGAGTATCTGACCAATAGTCATGAATTGTCAGATCAGTGATCCTGAAATCTGACTCTGGGTTCAGCTTGCTTATACATGAAAAAACCGCCCCTCAGGAGCGGTTTTCAACTAGATGCTTCTTCAATAAGTCTTTTCAGCAGGTCTTCAGAGCCTTCCTGTCCGGGAAGATCCATGAAGGCAGCTTCTTCTCATAAGACGAGATCTCATTCTCGTGCTCAAGGGTGAGCGAAATAGCGTCAAGACCTTCAAGCAGGCAGTGACGTCTGAAGGGATCAAGAGTGAAGCTGTATTTGAGATCAGCACACTGCACGGTCATATCCTCAAGCGAGATCCTGATTTTTGTCCCGGGATGCGCGGTGAGCACCCTGAAAATGCTGTCGACCTGATCCTCGCTCAGACGCAAAGGCAAAAGCCCGTTTCCAAGAGCGTTGTTGTTGAAGATCGACGCGAAGCTTGGGGCGATGACCGCGCGGAAGCCGTAATCCATGAGAGCCCATGGCGCGTGCTCACGTGAGGAGCCGTTACCGAAATTGTCCCTCGCGACCAGAATGGTCGCGCCCTTGTACTCGGGGAAGTTCAAAGGAAACTTTGGATTTGGTTTAGTTTCGGCGTCATCAAGATAACGCCAGTCATGGAACAGATGCCTGCCAAAGCCCTTGCGGCTTACCGCGAGCAGAAACTGCTTGGGAATTATCTGATCGGTATCGATGTTGGCTGAGTCTACAGGAACCGCGATCCCTTCATGAACAGTAAATTTTTCCATAGTCAGATCCTCAGATAAACTCGCGTACGTCAGCGATGCAGCCTTTGATGGCGCAGGCGGCCGCGCTTTGTGGGCTCATAAGGTGGGTGCGTGATCCCTTGCCCTGACGGCCTACGAAATTACGGTTGGAGGTTGAGGCTACGCGCATTCCAGCGGGCGCGCGGTCATCGTTCATGGCAAGGCACATCGAGCACCCGGGCAGACGCCACTCAAAGCCGGCCTCTTTGAAGATCTTATCAAGACCCTCACGCTCGGCCTGGGTCTTGACCCACTGGGAACCGGGCACCGCGAGGGCGAGCTTGATGTTTTTGGCGATGTGATGACCCTTCAGGATCTTCGCGGCGGCGCGGAAGTCCTCAAGACGCCCATTGGTGCAGGATCCGATAAAGACGTAATCCACCGGAGTGCCGATAAGCTTATCTCCGCTCTTAAGACCTATGTAGTCAAGGGCGTCGCGGCAGGATTTTGCCTGAACCGGATCGCTGAAGTCCTGAGGGGAGGGGACGGTAGAGGTAACAGAGCCTTCCTGCCCCGGGTTGGTGCCCCAGGTTACCTGCGGCTCAATTTTGGTCGCGTCAATGGTAACCGTCGCGTCAAAATGAGCGTCAGGGTCAGACTTTAAGGTCTTCCAGTACTCGACGGCCTTTTCAAAATCCTCACCCTTGGGCGCAAGCAGACGATCCTTGATGTACGCGAAGGTGGTCTCATCAGGCGCGATCATGCCGACCGTGGCTCCGAACTCGATGGCCATGTTAGAGAGGGTCATACGTCCGTCCATGGAGAGTTCGCGCACGGCCTGACCGCAGAACTCGACTGCGTATCCGGTGCCGCCTGCGGTAGTGAGCCTGCCTATGATGGCGAGGATCAGATCCTTGGCCGAGCAGCCCTTTTGCAATGATCCGTTGCACTCGATCTTCATGGTCTTGTAACGGGCCTGCTTTAAGGTCTGGGTGGCCATCACATGCTCAACCTCGGAGGTTCCTATACCAAAGGCCAGGGCGCCGAAGGCGCCATGGGTTGCGGTATGGGAGTCGCCGCAGACTAAGGTGGTGCCCGGGAGCGTAAAGCCGGTCTGGGGTCCTACGATATGAACTATTCCCTGATTGGGATCGCCAAGCCCGAAGAGCGTTACGCCGAATTTGGCGCAGTTCTCCTCAAGCGCCCTGATCTGGGTTCTGGCCATCTCAGAGCACGCGTCAAGGCTTAATGATTTGGTTGAGATGTCATGATCCATGGTCGCGAGCGTAAGCTCGGGGTGGCGCAACTTTCTGCCGGCCTGCTCAAGCCCCGCGAAGGCCTGGGGTGAGGTAACCTCATGACACAGCTGTCTGTCAATAAACAGTGTAGGCAGTTCGCCTTCGTGCTGGAACACGACATGGCTGTCATACACTTTTTCGTAAAGAGTCTTACCCATATTCTTATCCTTGACCTATATCAGTTCAGAGCCCTGACGATGGCGTCTCCCATCTGGGAGGTTGAAAGCGCCTTGCCGCGCGAGGCGCCGCTGTCCATAAGATCCGAGGTCAGGTTACCCTCTGAGAGAGCCTTTGCCACCGCGTCCTCAATCATCTTTGCTGCGTCGTTTTCCTTTAGCGAATAGCGAAGCATCAGGGCGCCTGAGAGGATCTGGGCTACCGGGTTGGCAATGCCCTTGCCCGCGATATCAGGCGCGGAGCCGCCGGCCGGCTCGTAAAGACCAAAGCCGCCCTCGCCTAAGGACGCTGAGGGGAGCATGCCCATGGATCCCGTGATCTCGGCGCACTCATCTGAGAGGATGTCACCGAACATGTTCGAGCACAAAAGCACGTCAAACTGCGAAGGATCCTTTACAAGCTGCATGGTCGCGTTATCGATGTAGATGTGGTTGAGCTCAACGCTCGGGTAATTCTTTGAGACCTCGGTTACGACCTCGCGCCAGAGAATTGAGCTCTGCAGCACGTTTGACTTGTCAACCGAGGTTACCTTCTTGCGGCGCAACATCGCCGCCTCGAAGGCGATCTTCGCGATACGCTCAATCTCATAGCGGTGATAGATCTCGGTGTCGTAGGCAACCTCCTGAGGACCTGATCCCTCACGTCCCTTGGGCTGGCCGAAGTAAATGCCGCCGGTAAGCTCGCGCACGCACAGAAGATCAAAGCCCTTCATCGCTATATCGGCGCGAAGCGGGGAGAGTGAGCCCAGTCCCTGATAGATACGCGCCGGGCGGAAGTTGCAGTAAAGCGAGAAATGCTTGCGCAATGGCAACAACGCTCCGCGCTCCGGGCGCTGCTGGGGCGGCAGTTTGTCCCACTTGGGACCGCCAACCGAACCAAAAAGAATGGCGTCAGAATCCTCGCATGCCCTGATGGTGTCGTCAGGAAGCGGAGTGCCGCGCTCATCAATGGCGCAGCCTCCCACGAGCTTGCGGGTGTATTTGAGTTCAAAACCGCATTTTGATGAAACGGCGTCAAGTACCTTGATGGCCTCGTCCATTACCTCAGGACCTATGCCGTCACCCGGCAGAACCGCTATCTTGTAGGCTTTCATGTGATCTCCTTTTTTAATCCTTCTCGTCTTTTTTCTTGCGTCCTTCCTCGATAAGCTCGGTGCGGAAGACGCTGTTGCTTGCAGAGATAAGCGCCCTAGCCGAGGCCTCAATCACGTCAGTTGAAATACCGCTGCCGTAATAGTGGCGGCCGTTGTGCACGGCGTCGACATTAACCTGACCCTGAGCGTCCATACCCTGTCCCTTGGCGGTTATGGAGAAGCTGTCAAGCTTAAGTTTGAGTCCGGTCAGATGGTTGATGCAGTTGAACACCGCGTCAACAGGCCCGTTTCCGGTGCCAGATTCGGTACGGGTACGTTTGCCTATGCGGATGCGCACCGACGCGGTAGGAATTACGTTCTTGCCGCCTGAGAGTACTGACAGATTGTCAAGAGTGAACTGATTCTCCTCATCCTCGTCCTGCGAGAAGTACATCAGAGCCTCAAGATCGTAGTCAAAGACCTGACCCTTGCGATCGGCAAGCTTCAGGAAGCGCTGGTAGATGTCATCAAGGTTGTAGGTGCCTTCACGGTAGCCCAGCTTCTCAAGTTCGGCCTTGATCATGTGACGGCCTGAGCGGGCGGTCATGTGCAGTTTGTTCTCCTTAAAGCCAACGCTCTCCGGAGTCAGAATTTCATAGGTCTGTTTGTTCTTGAGCACGCCGTCCTGATGAATGCCGGAGCTGTGGGCAAAGGCGTTGGAGCCGACGATGGCCTTGTGCGAAGGCACCGGCTCATTGCATACCGTGGCCACCATCTTTGAGGCGCGCGCGATATTGTTCGCTACCACATTGGTATAGACACCGTTCATGTAATTGCCGCGAAGCTTCATCGCCATCACGACCTCCTCAAGCGAGCAGTTGCCGGCTCTCTCGCCCAGACCGTTCATGCACACTTCAATCTGGCGGGCGCCCTCCATTACCGCGGTAAGCGAGTTGGCGGTGGCCATGCCAAGGTCATTGTGGCAATGGACGCTGATGCGCGCCTTGTCGATATTGGGAACACGGTTGAACAGCGTTTTAATGATCCCGCCGAATTCATAGGGCAGAGTGTAGCCTACAGTGTCAGGAATGTTTACGGTGGTCGCGCCCGCGTTGATGGCGGTCTCGACTATGCGGCACAGATGATCAATCGGGGTACGGCCGGCGTCCTCGCAGGAGAACTCCACGTCATCGGTGTAGTTTCTGGCGTAACGCACGCAGTGGTCGCACATCTGCACTATCTGGTCAAAATCCTTGTGAAGCTTGTCCTTCATGTGGATGTTTGAGGTGGCCACAAAGGTATGAATACGGTAGTGGTCAAGTCCTGACAGAGCCTCGTGAACCGCGTCGATATCCTTCTCAAGGGTGCGCGAAAGTCCGCAGCAGGTAGCGTGCTTTAAGGCATGCCCGATGTCGTGAACTGATTTGAGATCTCCTGGTGATGAGATAGGGAACCCAGCCTCTATAACGTCTACTCCAAGCTCATCAAGCATCATCGCCAGCTGCAACTTCTGGGTAGGGGTGAGCGAGCGCATCAGCGCCTGCTCGCCATCGCGCAATGTGGTATCAAAGATATATACGTGATTCTTTTCGTCAGCCATATTTAAATTTCCACCCTGGTCTGATACGGCGAAACGTCCGCCGTCTGAATGTCCCATATCATATCGCCTGAGCGCGTGTTTAAAACATTTTTTTACAAAATGTACATTTAAAAACAGCTAACATACTGTATGACAAAATAATTATTTTGCAAAAATGGCTTAGGTTAAACTCTGCAGGAGCATAAAAGAACTCCCTGACTCTTACCTGATTTCAAAGCGCGCGTATTAACTGGCCTTAATGGTCCTGGTAAAAATAAGGCTGGCGATGGGGCTGGTGAAGGTTATAGAAAAGAGACTTTATCATCCGCGGGGCCTAAACGAACTCAACTGCGGCAATCCGGGCCACCGCTTAATTACAGCGCGCTGGAATTTGCAGGCCAAGGGACACTCAATTCTGTGACAATTCTAATAAAAACAAACAGATTCAATTAAATAGTTGCACTTTTACAGGCTGGATTGGACATAATTTAAAATCTTGTATGGTGATATATCTCATTAAATAATAATTATTATCATTTCTGTTTGCTCTGGAGTGGTAAAGTGGAAGCACAAGAAGAACAAAAAAGAAGAAGAAGAATAAAACCAGGAGAGC
>SFGV01000085.1 GCA_004557545.1 Succinatimonas hippei | reverse complement strand
CCAAGTGAATCACATTGGTGGTCAGCAAGAGGAACCCGCCGAAGATCTCCCAAGAGATCGGTAGGAATCCCCTCTCTTTAGAGAGGGGAGGATGTCAATGAAATGAGCGAGCCTGTTTCAATGTAATCATAGCGGTTGTCTCTGACCAGATATTTGATAGCCTGGCGAGCTTGCGGACAGAGCTGCACCTCGTCAAAGATAATGAGGGATTTTCTTTCGATAAGACGGATCCATGTCTGAGTCTGCAGCTGCAAAAAGAAGAAATCCAGATCTGATATATCAGAGAAAAGATCCCTTGTAGCCTTCCTGCAGGACGCGAAATCTATAAGAATGTAGCTCTCGTATTCACGTCTGGCGAATTCCTCAACAACGGTAGATTTTCCAACACGGCGCGCTCCCTCAATAAGAAGCGCTGTTCTTCCCTGGCGCCGGTCCTTCCAATCTTTTATCTTGTTATAAATCTGCCGTCTATACATATAGATAATTCAGAAACCTGCAAAATAGACAAATTCATTATAGATATAATCTGCAATATAGATAAATTTAAGTATGCTGGTTTCTTCAATACAGACAACTTAGAGAATGGCCAAGCAATGAAAAACAAAATTGTCACATTGAGGCTGTTGGAGAAACACCCTATTGGAAAAGAAAGTTTTATTTTTTCTATCGTGAAAACCAGAAAGCCTGTCAGAAAATCGCGTTTTTAAAAGGCAGGTAAAAAATGCCGTCTTCAGGTAGATAGGTGTTTAAAGATGGCGCCTAAGCCCGGTCATTGACCCGGCTTTGTTTTTTTCTGGAAGAATTTGAACTGCTTGCCTGCTCAATGAGCTCAGATTGTTATGTCAAAGCGTTTTTTCAGGCAGTGCTTCGGTCTATTTGGTCTTGTTCTCCTCATCACTTTCATAGCATCCGAGCAGCTTGAAGTAGGAGGTTTCTTTTTTGACCTTCTCAAGACACTCCTGCATCGTGATGGAGGAGATATTGGCCTGCACATCGGCAAAAAAGATCTCCTCCCAGGTTCCGTGCCCGGATGAAAGACTGGGACGGGAGCTTAATTTGGTAAGGTTGATCCCGCGGCTTGAGAATTCGTTCAATACGTTTATAAGCGAGCCGGGCGTGTACTTCTGCACGGTAAAGCTTATGGAGGTTTTGGCCGGCACATTCTCAGGCACGGTGATCGGTGTCATCGAGATCACGATAAACCTGGTGAAGTTATGGGTGTTGTTGGCGATGTTATCCATTACCGGAACCAGACCGTAATAGGCTCCGGCGTGATGGCCCGCGATTGCGGCGCAGGAAGGGTCATGAAGATCCGCTACTGTCTTCATGGCCTCGGAGGAGGCCTTCATGTAGTGGATTCTTACGTTGGGCATAAAGTCCTTTATATAACGTGAGCACTGCTCAATAGGCTGGGGATGGGCGTAAATATCTTTTATGCTTTCAAGACTGGCCGCGCCGCAGGTGAGAACCGCGTGATCTATGGGGTAGAACACCTCACCTACAAAGGTCGCTGATGAGCCCTGAAGCACATCGAGCACCTGATTGATGCTGCCTGAGCTTGAGTTTTCAATCGGCAGGATCCCGAATTCGCAATTGCCTGATGAGACTAAAGCCTCGACCTGCTCAAAACTGGGACAGCCTTCCATACGCACGCTGCCGGTATAAAAATCGGTGAATTTGACCGCCGCCAGATGAGAGTAGGAGCCGACTCCACCAAGATAGGCAATAGAGCTGTCACGTTTTATTCCCTCATGACGCAGGCGTTCTACAATATAGCGCCTTTCATAAGCGACGGTATTGCGCATGATCGCGCGGAAAACATCCGCGCCGAAATCTCCCGGAAGACCGAGCCTGAGCGACTGCTCGTGCACGTCACGCAGCTTCGCGCCTTCTCGGCTCTGATCTGAGATCTGTTTGCCGTCTTTAAGCTTGCATTCGGCTATGTCTTCAGCGACACCACGTCTTTTATTGAGAAGTTCGATGATTTGACGGTCAATACTATCGATTTCCTCGCGGCAGGTCTTAAGATCTCTCATGCAAAGCTCCTTTTTGTCCATCCCTTTGATCTTAACATTCGCGGGCGCGTCCACAGATCATTTGCCACTCTTAAAATAAAAAAGACCGCCCGGTGGGCGGTCTTTTAGGATCATGCTTCTTCTTTATCAGTTCTCACGCTGTGAGAGCAGCTGCAGGATCTGAATATAAAGCCAGCAGATGGTCACGAGAAGTGAGAACGCGTTGAAGTACTCAAAGTACTTGGGTAGTCCCTGTTCAACGGAGGTCTGGATATTGTCAAAATCCAGAATAAGGTTCATCGAGGCGATGAGGCAGACAATGAGCGAAATGCCCACGGCCAGCGCGCCGGTGGTAGGCAACAGGGCTGATCCGAACATGTGGAAAACCATGTCCAGAAGATAAAGCAGGCACACCGCCAGAGTGGCGCTCATTACCACGGAGCGGAAGCGCTGGGTAGGAACGATAATGTGGAATTTCCACAGCGCGAGCATGACCATGACCACTACAAAGGTGGACATGACCGCGGTTGAGACTATTCCGGGGTATTTGAACTCAAATACGCCGGAGAGCGCGCCCAGGCAGGCGCCCTCGCATACCGCGTAGAGCGGAGCGGTTATCGGTGAGTACTGCGGCTTGAAGCAGGTTACAACCGCCGCGATAAGTCCAACGATCATCGGACCGTAAACCAGTCCCATAGGCAGGGTCTGGGTTTCATAGACAGAGCTTATGGTGTAAGCCATGGACAGCCAGCCAATCACCATGGTGAGGGCTATGAGGATGAGCGATTTGGTTGTGGTTCCGGACACAGTAGCCGCGTTGGCCTGAGCTCCTTCTCCGCCGAAGTTGAAAGTTCCGGCCGCCCGGTTCATAACCCCGATGGCCGGGTTGGTTGAACGCATGTTGGTAAGGTTCATTTGATCTCCAGTAAAATCATAACGGGCAGACGCGAATGCGCCTGCCTGTAATCAATAATAAGGGGTTATTCCCCGCTTTTAAATATCAAAATCAGTTTTTTGCGCAGTCAGCCGTCAGTCACGGAACCATTCGCTCTTGCACTTTACCATTACCTTCTGCAGCTGATCGCGCGTGGTGCGGATGTGTCCGTACATCGCGTCATGAGCGCCCTCAAGATCTTTCTTTTTAAGACAGGAGAGGATCTGAAGGTGGGCTTCAGAGGTTACGGTGATAGGGGTTAGCGCGTACTCAAGTGAGAGAAAACGCACGCGATCCATGGAGCCCTTGACTCCTTCGACAATCCGCCAGGCCCGGTCAAGACCTGCGGTGCACACCAGAGTCTTGTGAAACTCGTCATCAAGACGGAAGTGCTCATGCAGATCGTAGCGTTCCGCGGCGTCGCACTGGCGCTGCACATTCTGCTCAAGGGTTTTTATTACATCATCATTTATAAGGTTGCCGAGCTTGCGTATGGCGTAGCCCTCAAGCGCCATTCTTATATCGGCTCCCTGAAAGATGTCCTGTTTTGAGATCCTCGCGACCTTGGTGGTCTTCTTGGGGGCTATCTCGACAAAGTCATTCTCGGCAAGTTTGATCAGAGCCTCGCGCACCGGCTGGCGGGAGATCTTGGTTTTGAATTTGGATGAGACCTCGTTTTCTGAGAGCGGATCGCCTGGCAGAAGCCGGCATTCAATGATCGCTTTTTTCAAAAAACGGTAGATTTGCTGGTTGATTGGTTCCTTGGTATTCTCAACCGCAAATTCCGTGGAAAGATAGAATTCGTTCATCCAAAAACAGGCGCCATTTCCGCAAGTAGCGTAAAGCGCCGCCTCCTGTCTTGTAATTGATATCAAAAAGGCGCGGAACTCTGTTCTTCTGACAGCATACCTGATGTGTATCCTGAAGGTTATGCTGAGCCTGTGTAGTTATCAGATAACCTCTGAGGATAAGGTTAACGCTTCGCGTGCCGTATTTTTTACTATATAACAGCCCATTGATACAGGTGCCTTTTTATTCTGCTTCGGAACGCGCGAAGAGGGCGCCATGTTGTATGCAAGCATACCAGAAAAGTGATTTCATGTGCCCCGCGTAGCAGATCTTGCGATCATGATCGACCTTTTTCTTACAAAATAGATCAGATCACTTAGGCAAAGTGTGATCATGTCATCACAGTAAAAGGGGGTTTTTGAACTAGGATCCCAGTAAATGGATACAGGCCTCAGCACGCCTCTTCCTATAACCAACATAAGCTTTATTTAAATTGTCTGTTTGCAGGAGTTATCAATATGAGTAAGGGACTGCTACTTGCCGGTGAGCCTATGGGTCTTCTTATAGCCCAGACCGAGGGACCGCTTGACAGCGTAAAGGGCTACAGTCTGGCCGTTGCCGGAGCCGAGTTTAACGTAGCCACAGGTTCTGCCCGCCTCGGGCATCCTACCGCCTACCTTACAAAGCTTGGCGATGATCCTTTCGGCAAGCTCATCTCCAGAACCTTAAATGAGAACGGCATCGATAATTCACTGGTTATCTATACCAAGGAGCGTCGTACCGGCTTTATGCTCAAGAGCAAGGTCTCAAAGGGCGATCCTGAGATCTTCTACTTCAGGGCAGGATCGGCGGCCTCAACTTTGAGTGAAGAGGATGTCGATAAGATCGACTTCTCGCGCTTTGGCTATCTGCATCTTACCGGCATTCTGCCGGCGCTTTCTGACTCAACCCGCGCGGCGGTAAGACTGATGCTCAAAAAAGCCCGTCAGGCGGGACTCTTCGTGTCCTTTGACCCTAATCTGCGTCCCCAGCTCTGGCCTTCAAAGGAGGTCATGGTTTCATATATAAACGATCTGGCCTCAAAGGCGGATCTGGTGCTTCCGGGCGAGGGTGAGGGAGCAATTCTCTGCGGTACCGAGAACGCCCATGAGATCAACGCTTTCTACAAGAAATTAGGCGCCAAGGCCGTGGTTACCAAGTGTGGTCCCAAGGGCGCCCTGCTTTTGGAGGAGAACGGCAAAGAGACTATGGTTCCTGGCTTTGTCATTGATAAGGTCGTGGATACCGTAGGCGCCGGTGATGGCTTTGCCGCCGGTGTTCTGACAGGACTTATGGAAGGGCTTGATCCTGTAGCCTGCGTTGAGCGCGGTAGCGCCATCGGCGCCATTCAGTGCACTTTCGTGGGTGACAATGAGGGTCTGCCGACCAAGGCGCAGCTTGCCGATTTCATGAAGACTCACAAGCGCGTTGAGCTTTGATACGGAGATTGAGCAGATGACTTTAACTGGGAATATTTTTGACAAGATAGCGGAGTACCGTATTGTTCCGCTGGTGACCTTAGATGATCCAAACGACGCGGTTCCGCTTGCCCGCGCTCTGGTAAAAGGCGGGATCCCGGTTGCCGAGGTTACCTTCAGAACCGACGCCGGCGGTGAGGCTATGGAGCGCATGGCAAAGGAAGTGCCGGAGATCATTGTCGGCGCCGGTACCGTGCATGATGTTGACCACGCCATTGAGACCCAGAAGCGCGGCGGCAAGTTCGTGATCACCCCGGGCTTTAACCCCAAGGTAGTCGACTGGTGCTTAAAGCACAACATGCCGGTATGCCCGGGCACCGTCACACCGGCGGATCTTGAGCAGGCGCTGGACTTCGGCCTTAGGCTTGTAAAATTCTTCCCGGCGGGCGCTTATGGCGGGGTCAAGACCCTAAAGGCGCTCCAGGGACCTTACGCGATGCTTAAGTTTGTCCCTACAGGCGGGGTAAACCTCGACAACCTGCTTGAGTACTTAAGCCTTAAGAATGTAGCGGCCGCCGGCGGCAGCTTCGTGCCGCCTTCGGCGTGCGTCAAGGCAAAGGACTGGGACGGAGTGGTCGCGGCCTGCCAGAAGATCTGTGGCATGGTTAAGAGCTTAGGCTAATCTCATAGCTTTATTAGTTCCTCTGACTGAAAGCCTCTCTTTTAAAGAAGGGAGGCTTTTATCAAAAAAGCGCCGTAAAACCCCGGGCTTCAGCCCGGGGATATAAGGCGCCTAATCGGGGGTATTCTGGTTTTCAATGTATTGTCTGATGATAG
>SFGV01000084.1 GCA_004557545.1 Succinatimonas hippei | reverse complement strand
CTGGGATAAGTGCTTTGAGACAGCCATGTCCTCTGATGTTAAGGAGATCACTTCGTTCGCCGCAAACCAGAACCGGCGATATCGTGATGGGATAACAAACTCAGGACTCTATAAGCTCAGAACCAGCGTGCTTGAAGGGATCAACAACAAAATCAAGGTACTCAAGCGGGTAGCCTACGGATACAGGGATACTGATTACTTCTTTCTAAGAATACAGTCGGCCTTCAGAGGAAGACCGGCTATCAATTAAGAAAGGTCAATAAAGTGTGGTCGAAATGATTTTTTCAACAGAAAGTCGGAAGAACCCTTAAAGTTTTTAACACCATGACAGAGATCAAGAACAATCTCGGCCTTAGTACCTGCCCGAATGAAGTAATGATCTCAAAGTGCCATCTGCGTTACCTGTCCAAAGTAACCGCCCAAATGTAAGATTGCAGCCCCTATCATTTTAAAATCAAAAGTGGCCTCAAAACCACTTGTACCAACGGTTTGCTTTTTTATAGGAGCTAAACTCGGTTTGCAGACGGCGCGAAGTTGAGACACTTCCATAGATTTTCCTTGAGGCATAAAGGCCTCCATAAAAAATGGTCAGGCACCATGCCGGACCTAAGGAAAATGATGCAACTAAAATGAAGATGTACCGAAGTTGTTCTGAATTTTGTAGGTGTACCGAAGTTGTTCCGAATTATTTTACGTACACTTACTCTGAAAATGAATGATTGGCTATACCGAGGTTGTTCTGAATTTCTATACCGAAGCTAGGCGAATTTTGCGGCCGCAACTCTTCGGAGTATGCAGTGCTGTTCTCGTTGAACCAGAAGATCCCGCCTCTAAAGGCGGGTACGTTCACAACCTACAAAAAAAGCCGCGCCAGGCGCGGCCAATTTAAAATTCAGTCCGGCTGTTTATCAGAGCCAGTTCTCGGCGCGAACCTCAAAGTAGCTCTGCGGGTGGTTGCAGACCGGGCATATATCCGGAGCCTTGGTGCCCATTACCACGTGACCGCAGTTGCGGCACTCCCAGATCTTGACGCCTGACTTCTCAAAGACCTTCTTCTCTTTGACGTTCTTGAGCAGAGCGCGATAACGCTCCTCATGGGTCTTCTCAATGGCGCCTACACCGCGGAATCTGGCTGCCAGATCATGGAAGCCTTCCTCGTCAGCCTCTTTGGCCATACGGTCATACATGTCAGTCCACTCGTAGTTCTCACCCGCGGCGGCAGCCTCGAGGTTATCGGAAGTATCTCCGAGGAGACCCAGCTCCTTGAACCAGAGCTTGGCGTGCTCCTTCTCGTTCTCAGCGGTCTTGAGGAAGAGAGCGGCGATCTGCTCGTAGCCGGCTTTCTTGGCTACAGAGGCAAAATAGGTGTATTTGTTGCGGGCCTGTGACTCACCGGCGAATGCTTCCAGCAGGTTCTTCTCGGTCTTGGTGCCTGCGTACTTGTTCTTCTTCTCGGCAGGGGCGGCTTCGTCATCAACACGCTTGAAAACGCCGCTCTTGTGGCACATAGGGCAAACCTCAGGGGCCTCATCGCCTTCGTAGGTGTAACCGCAGACGGTGCAAACAAAAGTTGCCATAATAGATCTCCTTTCAGATTTTAGTTTTGCATGTATTCAGTAACCGGTATCCCGGCAATTGGTTACCTGATTTAGTCTAAAGTACAAATAGCAAAAATATTGTGTTATTTGTGCAAAATTTGGAAAGCGGGCTAATCTTCCTTGGAAGATGTCGCTGAACTTCCCTATTAGTAACCGTTATCGTTATTATAGATATCTTTTTGAAAAATGAAAGAGGTTATTTGAAACTTTCCGATAAGATTTATCGCTTAGTTTTATTACAGATCCCAAAGGCTCAGAAACCCTTCCTGCCCCGAAGCTCCGGCGGGGCATATTTAAGGGCCGCGACAGCTGCGATGAAAAGCATAACTCCCGCGCAGATAAAAGTGGTTCTGGGTCCCGCCATTTCGGATATGAAGCCTCCTATGGCAGGACCGCTTCCGCTTCCAAGCTCTGAGAAGGAGTATAAAAGCCCGAATGCCGCGGTGCGTCCGCCTTGCGCGGTGGCGCGCACCAAAAGAGAGTTGACCATGGGTACTATGCCGCTTAAGCAGACACCGGCGATAAAGTTGACAACCGCGAATGTCGCAATGCTTCCCGGGACACTCTGTAATAAGGAGGCTATGGCGGAGAGGAACATCGCGATGACAAGCATCCTGAAGAATCCGCGGCGCTGTCCCAGAGTTCCCCAGAAGGGCGAGGTGATCGCGCCGGCGATGCCATAGAGCGAGAAGATGGCTCCTGATAGCAGGATCCCGTGAGAGCCGCCATGGGCAAGCGAGATTATAAAAGGCGTGAGTATCGCCACCGGGAGCATCATGATCATCATTCCGGCGAAGGCCGTGATGAGCACGAATAATACCGGCCACTGTTTTAAGACCGCCAGAGTTCCGTTTTTTTTCAAAGCCTCAGCCGGAGCAGCTGTTGGTTTTTGGTTCTGCTCAGGCTCGTGAATGAAAATGAGGCTCAGCACCGTGACAAGGCTTAACGCGCAGGTGGTGATCGCGAAGGTGTAACGCACCGAGAGGTATTGGGCGATCGCTCCCCCGGCAAGAGGGCCTATGACCGAGCCTAAAATGTTCATGCTCTGCAAAAGCCCCATCGAGAAACCCAGCTTGTTTTTGGGCATTATGTCGGAGTTCATCGAGAGTATGACCGGGGTGATCCCGCAGGCAAAACCCATGAAAATACGCGCTAAAAAAAGCTCAAGCGGGGTGCGGACCAGCATGCAGATGAAATAGGAGAGCGCGAGCATCGAGCTTGCGCGTATGAGCATCAGCTTGCGACCGTATCGATCTGCTATGCGTCCCCAGAAGGGCGAGAGCAGGGCGCTGAAGACAAACTGCACCGAGAAGCAGGCTGATGACCAGAAGGTAAGATCCTCAGGAGGGCAGTTGAGGTCGTTTTTTAAATAAACCGGCAGGAAAGGAAACATCAGGGTGTAACTGCCGGACATGAGAAGCCAGTCAAGACAGAACACGAAGAGTGTGACTTTCCAGCTGAAGACCTTTGCGCTCATGGATTAGGCGGTACGCTCAGCGTACTCCAGGGAAGGAGCTTACTTTCTTTACCTTAATATCCGGAAAGGCGCTGACTACCTGAACCTTAAAATCCGGGAACGCGCTCACCTCCTGCCACTCGCCACAGCTGTCAGGAAAGGTGCTTACCATCTTGACCTTGAGATCAGGAAACGCGTCCACATACTGGATCTTGATGTCGGGAAAAGCGCTTACAAACTGAACCTTGCCATATAGCCTGATCCCATTGTAAGAGCATGAGCTGTCAACCGCTCCGGCCAGACATGAAAACGAGGTTACAAGAAGAAGCATGGCAAGTGCAGTTTTCATAAGGCTGGTAACACCACAAAAGTTTTTTCTCATTTCTTTTCATTCCTGGCTTTTTCAGCCTCAAGTTCGGACTGGGCTTTGGCCTTGAGCTTTTTTATGTACTCACCGCTGCCATTGTCGTAATCACCGACATCCGAGGCCATAATATTCAGGATCGATGAACAGCGCAGAAATACTGTAAGACCAATACAGAGTAAAACCGCGCCGCCTGTGAAGAACACCACTCTTGGCGCTATAACCGTCGCGAGAGCGCCGCCCAGGATAGGCCCTACCGCGCCTCCAACCTGCTGGGACGCGAAAAAAAGCGCGAAGCTCTCGCCGCGGCGGGACGCCGGAGTAAGCAGAACCAGAAGCGAGTTAGCGGACGGGAAGATACCTGAAAAGCTCAGGCCGAATATGAACTGGAAGAGCGCGAAGAGCCACAACGTGCGCGGCATTCCCTGAAGGCAACTAACGACTCCGGCCAGGCAGAATGAGATTACCATGGTGTAAAAGAATCCGCGCTTCTGACCAACGCGTCCCCACTGCGGGGCGGCGATGGCGCCGGCGAGCCCTCCTAGCGAGAATATGGCGCCTGAGAGCATCATGAGGTTTGATTTTGAAACCTCGCTGAAGGTTGCCACATATACGGTCATCACAGGCTGTACCTGCATTATGACAAGACTCGTAAAGCCTGCCGCGAGCATGAGCGCCAGAACTCCCTTGTCTTTTAACAAGGACTGTCTTGCTATCACCGGAGCATCCGCCTTCGCGGTTTTAATCATTCTTTCGCGCGGAGGCTCTTTGATAAAAAATATGGTGATTAAGGTGATAAGCGAGAGCCCAGCGGCGCCTAAGAAGAACGAGTCGCGCATGCCAAAGGCCGTAGCCAGCACGCCACCCAAAAGCGGTCCGATGATGCCTCCGCAGATGTTTGCCGACTGCATAAGTCCCATCGCTATGCCGATGCGGTTTTGCGGCACATAAGCTGAGAGCATGGCAAGACATGCAGGCCAGAGTCCCGCGGCAAATCCCTGCACCACGCGCATTAAAAAGAGCTGAAACGGGGTTTCGACTATGCCTCCCAGAAAATAGGCAACCGCCAGCAGGATTGAGGAGCGCAGCATCATCAACTTACGACCGGTACGATCGCTTAAGCGTCCCCATAAAGGCGCTACTACCGCGCTTATCGCGAAGGTTACGGCAAAGACCACGCCTGACCACATGTTGACGCTTGAAGGCGAAGCGCCAAGCTCAGTCTCCAGATAAACCGGAAGAAAAGGAATGAGCATGGTGTATGAGGATGCCATCAGTACCGCGAACAAGACCATAAAAGCCAGTACGGTTTTCCAGTTCATATATGGCTTCTCCTTTTATTTACACCGTTGCGTCTGAGCGTACGCACTTTGTGCTAATTCTACACCCAAGGTCAAGTTCTAAAAGGGGAGATCTGAGCCAAAATACTTTGTAAAACAAACATGATTTGTATGGAACTGGATCTATATAAAATAATAATGGAGTAAGGCAGGGAAGTTAGCGCCGCGACTTGGGGTTATCTTTGGTCTCAGGGCATTGAGAGAGTCTCGATTAAGACGGTGAGTTGTCGCTCTCATAAGTTTAAAAAAAATGCTACACTGTATCAAAAGATTGAAAAATACAGAGTATTTGCGTGAATTTGAGGACATGCCACGGAGCGCGGCATGTAAGAAAGACTTAGCGCTGATAATAACTTCATAATGCGCAGGCGGTATTGGCGAACAGTCATGATTTTATCTGACTTGACCTGAGCTCTACCGCGGATTGACGCGGTTTTTTTGTTTTGTACCGACAGGCGGTCATTTCAGAATTTTGAGTAAATGAGAAGAAAATCTCTGCTTTTGCCACTTGCGGCAGCGTTGCTGTTATTACACGGCGCGCAGGCCGCGGAACAGTCCGCGAATGACTCGCGGTGCACTATTGATTACCGCCCGAAAACTGACGAAACGGCTTTTGCCGCTGTAGGTTCGGCGCTTAAGGTAGCCGATCGGCTGTGCAAGAATTTCTTTCTTATAATTCCATTTGATCAGACATCAGGCGCGATCACCTTCCCCCGGGGACAGTTTAAAGAAAGTTCAAGGCATGGTGATGAGGTCTCATTCCTAACTACAAGTGTTGACGGTGATGAGGTAGAGAGTTGCCTTTGGTGTGATCCGCTAAAGGAGATCAGCGCTCAGCGCTCTGAAGGCGGACGTGTCTGCGTTACTACGCAGTTTAACGTCAAATCATGCTCAGCTCCAGGCGCCTTAAGCTACGCCATTTCAGAGCGTACGGTATCGGAGGATACGCTGTGCGCTCCATCACTTCTGTACTATGGCCGCAGCGGAAGCGTACTCAAGTTCGCCGTAAGCGACTGCAAGAGTGTTTCAAACCCGACTCTTACCTATGATTTGAAATACGGATCGGTCATCAGGTTTTTGGATGATCAGTTTCTCGTGCAGAGCGCCGACAATCGGGGAATAACTTTCCGCCGCCTTAAGAACCCGGAAAAGGATGATCGGGCGCTGGCGTCAAAAACAAGATAAAGGTTTTTTATGGATAACAATTCACAACAGAGTGTCTCAAAGCCCAAGCCGTTTTATTTAAGGATCCTGGAACTGCTTCCGGTGATCGCTTTTTTTGTAACCTACAAGACAAGCTGGATC
>SFGV01000083.1 GCA_004557545.1 Succinatimonas hippei | reverse complement strand
GTCGTAAAACTTTATGACGGTGACAGCGTCACGGTTGGTGATGAATGGCAACTTAAAAAAGCCTCAGAAGATCTCCCGGACAAGACCGCGCCGATTTTTATGGCGGGATTGAAAGACGGCTGCGGAATTCGTCTTGATAACGCGGGAATGCAGAAAAAAGCTGATTTTAAGGCGACTACCGCCCAGTATGATGATTACTTAAACCAGCTTCTGGCAACCGCGGGGCTTAAGGTTAAGAGCGCCGAAAAAAGCGCTGAGACCAGGGTCGCGGGTTTCAGGGCGCTTGTAAAGGACTACAAGCTGGATATTCAGGGAAGTGAGTGGGGCGCGAGGGTGGTTCAGTTCAACTCGGAAAATCACTTATACAGCGCGTGGACCCTGTCTCCGTCAAATGTAAAAGAGACTGAATGTTTTGAAAAAGCCTCAAAAGTGCTCGAAAGCTTTGAGAGCGGGAAAAAGCGGTAAAACAATAAACAAACAGGCATTACGCTTAGCGTAATGCCCGCGGAAGCTCCGCCTTATTCATAGGATTTCTGGCGGAGCGTTTAAGCCAGGATCTTATTTGAGAGTTTCACAGGCGGCTTTTTCAACTCTGAGGCAGGCGGTATAACGCCGCATGAAACGGTTGAAGCCATCTACGCCCTCGGGATCAGGATCCTCCCTGCTTCCGTCAGCGTCCTTGAAGATCACCTGATCAAGGAATTGCGGCAGTGTCAGCGAGCGGTCATCTCTTACCATGAACGCCGCCAGCAGAGCCATGCCCCATGGACCGCCTTCACCGGCGGTTGTCATTACCCATACCGGAATATTGAGCGCGTCTGCCATGATCTTCTGACCAACTCCTTTGGTCTTGAACAGACCTCCATGACCTAACAGGCGATCGATTTTCACGTCTTCGGTCTTGAGAATGTCCATGCCAAGTCTGATGGCGCCCAGCGAGGTATCTAGGTTTGAGCGCATCAGGTTAGCTAATGTGAATTTGGCGTCAGGAGTTCTTACAAGAAGCGGGCGGCCTTCATCCATTCCGGTGATGAATTCACCTGAGAGATAGCCGTATGAGAGCACTCCTCCGCAGTCCGCGTCGGCGTTTTTAAGCGCGTTGTTGTACAGAAGCGAGAACAGCTCGTTGTCATCAAGCTCATGTCCTGATAATTTGGCGAACTCGCGGAAAATCCCGACCCAGGCGTTTAAATCAGATGTGCAGTTGTTGGCGTGAACCATGGCAACCTGTTTCCCATCAGGGGTTGTAACATTGTCGATTTCACGGTGCAGATCCTTGAGCGCGCGCTCAAGCACGATCATCGCGAAGATAGATGTACCGGCTGAAACATTGCCGGTACGAACCTTTACGCTGTTAGTGGCGGTCATACCGGTGCCGGCATCACCCTCAGGAGGACAGAGAGGTATCCCCGGTATAAGATCGCCCTGAGGATCAATGAGTCTGGCGCCCTCCTCTGTCAGGGTACCGGCGTCCTCGCCAGCGCAAAGAACCTTAGGAAACACGTCGCGCAGTTTGAAACTAAAGCCGCTGTCAGCGAGCAGATCGTTGAACTTCTTCTCAAAGTCCGAACGGTAATCCATACTCTCCGAGTCAACCGGGAACATGCCGGCCGCGTCGCCTATTCCAAGCACCGCTTTTCCGGTAAGTTTGCGATGGATGAAACCCGCGAGTGTGGTCACGCTGTCAAGACGCTTTAAATGCTCCTCATGGTCGAGTATGCACTGATAGAGATGTGAGACGCTCCAGCGCTCGGGAATGTTGAAATTAAACAGAGAAGTAAGCTTTTCCGCGGCTACCTTTGTATTGGAATTGCGCCAGGTTCTGAAAGGAATGAGCAGATTGCCGTCACGGTCAAACGCCATGTAGCCGTGCATCATCGCGCTGATCCCGATCGCGGCCGCCTTTTTAAGGGTGACTCCGTATTTCTTCAGCACGTCTTTCTTCAGATCGGCATAGCAGTTTTGCAGTCCTGAAATAATTTCGTCAAGATGGTAAGTCCAAAGCCCGTTTTCAAGCCGGTTCTCCCAGCCATGGCCTCCTGAGGCCAGAACCTCCCCGCTTTGCGGGTCAGCCATTACCGCCTTGATACGGGTAGAACCGAATTCGATACCGATCACGGTCTTTCCGTCTTCAATAATTTTTTTAATTTCAGTCATACGAAACTCCAGTTGCGCTTCTGTTTGGCGCTGTTTGATTGCATACGGGAATTATAGAGTCGTAAACGTTTACAAAAAGCTGTCAATGTCTCATTTTAAGCATGATGACAAAACAGGTTATTGAGGGCTGTGGCATGATACGTAAATAGAGTGGGTACTCTGTTTTTCGTACCCCCACGGTAAATTAAACAGGAGACTGTGATGCTATTAGGTAAGGCTGATTTTCATGAGATTAAGGCGCCACTGAGCGGAAAAGCCATCGCTCTGTCTGATCTTGATGATCCGATCTTCGCAGGCAAGGTCGTAGGCGACGGCATCGCCATTATTCCAAGTGATGGAGAGGTGGTAGCGCCGGTATCAGGGGAGATCTCATTCATCGCCCCTACGCTGCATACCTATGGAATAAGAGGCTTTGACGGAATAGAGGTTCTGGTTCACCTTGGGCTTGATACCGTAAAGCTTAACGGCAGGGGCTTTAAGGCTCTGGTTGAAAAGGGAAGCATGGTCGAGGCGGGACAGCCCCTTTGCCAGATGGATCTCGATATGATCAGAAAAGAGGGCTATGACGGAACCACTCCGGTTGTCATCACCTCAAACACCATAGATGATGTGAAGCGCCTTGTGATCAGAACCGGTTTTTGCGAGGCCGGCAAAACCGTGGTTATGAAATACGCCGTAGTAAAGAAATAAGCTCACAGGTTGACCCCGGCTTTTACATCGCCGGGATAACAATCATCTGTCAGACAAATAACAGCCGTGCCCACGGATATCAGAAAATCCGCTGGGCAATGTCCCGTCTTTCTCAATCTAATCACAAAAAAACGCTTACCTGCTATCAGCCTCAACCGTGTTTGCCTTTACTCTAGCCCTAATTCCCAAAAGACAAAAAACGATCCCCGCGACACCAAGCAGGGTTGAGAACGTAAATGAGATCTCAAGCGAGTGATTGAGCTCGATAAAGTAGCTAGCGCTTCTTGGAGCTGAGACGATCATAAGAGCGAAAATCGCGCTGACAATGGCCATGCACACCGACATTCCCGCGTTGCGGGTCATAGACTGCAGGGCTGATGCCAGAGCGAATTTGTCACGCTGCACGCTGTTCATCACAATGGTGGTGTTGGGAGCTGAGAAAAGCCCGAAGCCCGCGCCGCAGAGGATCTGACCTATGAAGAGAAGCGCAAGCGGGCTTTCAGGGGTTAAAAACGAGAAAACCAGAGTGCCAAGCGTTGAAATACCCATGCCGCACAGGACGATTAAACCAGGGTTGACCCTGTTGCTGAGTTTTCCTGAAAAAGGCGAGATCAGGCATTGAATGCCCGGCTCAATTATCAGGATCAGCCCGGCTTCCATTGCGCTTAATCCCCGCAGCAGCTGCAGATGCATTGAAAGCAGCAGGGCTATGGCGAAGGTAGCCATGTAATTGCATAAAGACGCTCCGAGCGCGCAGCCTAAGATAGGGTTGTTCCACAACAGAGTGATCCTTAAAAGAGGATGTCTGGAGCGCTGCTCGAGCGTTAGATACCAGACTATAAGAGCAAGCCCCGTTGCCAATGAAAATGTGAGGTAAGGGCTTGAGGTCAGACGCTCAAGTGAGAACAGGAAAAGTACCAGGCCTGAGGAGGCCACTGACATTTTCAAATAAGGGAAGTAGTCAGTATTGGGACGGTCGGTTTTTATCCTTTGTGAAAGCAAAACCGCGATGAGGTTGAGCGTCGCTGAAATAAAGAACATGCTCCGCCATCCAAGAGTATCGGTAAGCACTCCGCCTATAACAGGTGACAGGGTCAGCCCGGCGTACACCGAGGCTACCGAAAGCCCTATGGCGCTGCCGCGGTATTGTTTTTCGATATTGTCGCTCAATACCGCGGTGGCGGTCGCGAAGATCACGGAGTTTACGGCTCCCTGAATACAGCGCGCGGCGATGAAAAGATAGAAATTCGGGCACAACGCGGCCGCAACCGCGGCGACAGAGGCGGCTAAAGCTCCCAGAGTATAGGCTTTGCGATAACCGATCCTGTTCGCGAGCGCGGAGGATGGCAGGAGAAAGGCCGTGACGGCTATGACATAGGCTGAGATAGCGTAGGTGATAAGCTCAGGTCTTACCGCGTAATTGAGCGCTATCGCGTCAACCGCGATATTGAGCGAGCTCGACATGAACGAGCTTGAAAATGAAGTCAGGCATACTGATGCCAGGAGAAAGAAACGCGTATTCATGCGGGCATTTTAATTCAGAACAAAGAGGTTACGTACAGGCGAGAGAGCGGAAAATTTCGATAAAGATGTATGATGAAATAACAAGTTCCGGTACTGGCGCGTTCATTTGAGGTTTTTAGATGCGTTATCTCATCCTTTCTGATATCCACGGTGGTAATTATGAGCTCAAGCAGGCTCTGGGGTTCTTCTCAGAATTTAAATGTGACTTTCTCATACTGCTTGGTGATCTGTTAAACCATGGCCCGCGTAACCGTGTTCCCGGTGACTATGATCCAATGGAGGTGGCGCCGCAGCTTGAGCGGTACAAGGATCGGATAATCGCGGTGCGCGGCAACTGCGACAGCGAGGTCGATCAGATGGTGTTCTCGTTCCCCTGTAACGCTCCATACGGCTGGGTGCTGGTTCCCTCTGCTGGCAAAATTGTCAGGGTGTTTCTGACCCACGGGCATCTTTACCATTATTCATCTGATGAGGATCGCGAACGTCTTGGTTTGTGTCCCGGTGATATCGTGATTTCAGGGCACACTCATATAAGCGGGATCTTTAAAACAAAATCAGGCGTAGTCAACGTTAATCCCGGATCTACAACCATCCCAAAGGGCGGTACCGAGGCAGGCTTTGCCTTAATGGATGAGAATGGAATTGAGCTTTTTACTCTTGATGGCAGATCCGTAAACCGTCTTGAATTTGCCTCCCTGCCTGCTCATATCAGTTCCAGATGAGATATGCGACACAGTTCGGAATGAAGTATGCGTAAAAGTGATCTGATCTCTGCTATGATTTGAGCATCAAACTGCTTTAGGAGAATAAACACATGTTAGCGTCATCAATCGAGCTTGCGCAGAAGTACGATTATCTCGATCCGAAATTCAAAGCCGCCTACAAATGGCTTCAGGATAATGATGTCACCAAGATGGCGGACGGCCGTTATGACATCGTGGACGGAGTTTTCGCTCTGGTACAGCGCTATAAGACTCTCCCGCTTTCAAAAGCCAGATTTGAGGCTCACAGGGACTATTTTGACATTCAGTATCTGGCTGACGGTCAGGAGACTTTCGGTGTGGCGTTGCTCAAGGACGCCAAGCTCAACGAATCAAAGCCTGAGAATGATGTCTGGTTCTACGATACTCCTGACTTCTACACTCCGGTAAACCTCAAAAAAGGCGACTTCGTCGTAGTGCCGCCTGAGGAGATCCACATGCCCCGAGCCGCGTACAATGGTAAGGAAATGGATGTGGTAAAGGTAGTGGTTAAGGTTAAGATTTAATTAACAATTAACTGATAAACAAACAAAAAGGGCGAACCTTTTCAGGTCGCCCTTTTTGTTTGTCGTAAAGTGAAGGCTCTCAGCGGTTGTTCAGCACAGCCTTGCACTGCCTGGCGAAGTCTTTAATTAAGCTTAAATTATCGCGACTGAGATCGTTTTTGGTCTCAGCCTGTTTAAGGCGTCCTATAACCTTTTCAAGCAGCGCGCTGTCAGCGCAGTTCTTGTAATTGACATCAGGAACACTGAAGGATTGAGCCGGATCGGCGTCTGCCTGAGACTGCTTTAAGTCTTGGTCGGAAGGTTGAGTTTTGGCAGCGCTGCTGTCGTTCGCTGATATGCTCTGTGTCGCGGTTTTATCAGTGTCCTGCTCAGTCGCGGCGCAGGGCAGGGCGGAGAGAATAAAAGCCGCCAGAGTTATGAGGGCGCATAAAGGTAAAGAGTGAAACCTGATCATAGGTATTTTCCAAAAAGTAAACTTTAGGCTGATTTTAGCGCCGGTAAGGAAAAAAGGCTTTCGTCTGTATTTAAGGGAGTGAAATAAAACGTTTTATGAATGCCGCCGCCAAAATTATCAGGAAAAGGGTAGTTTATCCACCATATAAGAAAACAAACCATTGTTCTGCAAATATTAGCAGTGAATACAAAATGTTAAATAATAAATACGGAAAAGTTAAAAAAAACCTTTGACACAGAGAATTAAATCTCTATAATGCATTTCCGTTGTCGCAAGACAGAGCGTAACCGAGCGAAGCGCTAAGAAAAGTTCTTT
>SFGV01000082.1 GCA_004557545.1 Succinatimonas hippei | reverse complement strand
CGTAAAAGTCGAAAAGGTGGTAAGCCCGCCAAGAAGCCCCGCGGTGAGGAAGGCTCTCAAATTAGGTGATGAGAGCTGCGGGAGATTTAAAAAAAGCCCTATCAGAAAGCAGCCAGTGAGATTTACAAAAAGCGTGGCGTAAGGGAATCCAGTGAATAAGGTAAGTTTTGAAATCCAAAGGCCTGTCGCCGCGCGGATCATCGCACCAATAAATCCGCCTGCTCCGACACATAAGAGATTTATCATCAGTTGCGTCATTTGTGTTTACCTTCCGTTCTCACAGACAGCTATATTTTATAGGTCTTAGCGCAGATGATCTTCATCTGAGAGGGCTTAAGCTACAATTAAGATCAAAGCCTAATCTTAAAAAATACATTCACCTTAAGACTTACTTTTGTTTATCCAGATGCGGCATAAAACCTCTGGCTTTTAGACAATCGGGAGTGTCAAAGAAGAAGATATGTACTTTGAATATGGTAGTGAGCAAACTGATTATCTGAAATCAGAGGACAAAAGGCTCGCCGTGGCAATTGACCGGATTGGACATATAAAACGCAGAACCGATCCGGACGTCTTCTCGTCAGTTGTACACCACATAATAGGTCAGCAGATCTCGACCAAAGCTCAGGCCACATTGTGGGAACGGCTTTTGAACAAAATCGGTACGGTTAAAGCGCAGAAAATTCTTTCTTTGGGAAAAGAGGAGCTTCAGTCAACCTGAATGACATGACATTCAAAAAGGCTGACTATATTCTGGATTTCGCGAAAAAAATCGATGAAGGTTCATTTGGTATTTATGGTCTATACTCTCTTTCTGATGAAGAGGTGATCAGACGCTTTACATCACTAAAAGGAATAGGCGTCTGGACTGCAGAGATGATCATGACATTCTGCATGCAGAGACCTGATATCGTCAGTTTTACGGATCTCGCGATCCTGCGCGGCATGCGCATGCTCTACTGTCACAGGGTCATCGACAAAGCAAGATTTGACCGTTATCGCAAAAGATACTCTCCCTGCGGTACAGTAGCCTCATTGTATTTATGGGCAATTGCCGGAGGCGCTATCCCTGAGCTTGATGATCCAGAAGCTGGGAAAAAGCTTTTCAGGAAATAAAAGACGGGTAAAGCAAGAAGGTGTTCATATGGCAACAGCTTTCGCTATATACGATTTTCGTTTCGGTTTTTTGAAGATAGGCTATGACGGAGATACGGTACTATCTATAGATAAGGTAGAAGATAGTAGTGATAGCGGAATAAAAACCGCTTTTAGCGATCATGTTTTCTCTGAGATAGATGAATACCTGCGCGGCAAGCGCAAAAGCTTTGATTTTAAATACAGGCTTGAAGGAACCCAATTTCAGTTGAAGATCTGGAACGCGCTTGAAAGGATCCCTTACGGTGAAACCAGAAGTTATAAAGAGATCGCCGAGGAGATCGGATGTCCTAAAGCCTACAGAGCCGTAGGAATGGCAAATCACGCTAATCCCGTGATGATCGCGGTTCCCTGCCACCGGGTCATAGGAGCGAATGGCTCGCTTACAGGCTACGGCGGTGGAATTGAGATGAAAAAAGCCCTGCTTGAGCTTGAGAAGTCGAATAGATAAAACCTCTCTGCAGGAATATCCTCTATGCAGGTCAGGATATCCCTCGGACTATCGTAAAGACCTGGAATATTCCGGATCCAAAAACATATGAGAACACTGATCCAGAGAGTAAACAGCGCCTCGGTCAGTTCAAAAGGCGAATTAGTCTCCAGTATAGGCAAAGGTCTGCTCCTATTTATCGCCTTTGAAAAGAGCGATACTCAGGAGATTGTCAGGAAATCCATGGAGAAAACCGTGCTGATGCGGATCTTCTCTGACAGTAACGACAAACTCAATTTAAGCCTCAAAGATACAGGTGGAGAGGTACTCGCAATCTCCCAGTTCACTCTGGCATCTGACTGTACCCACGGACACAGGCCGGGATTTGACAACGGCCTGCGGTACAACGAGGCCAAGCCTCTTTATGAATACGCTTTAAAGTGCCTGAACGATCTGATGCCGTCTTCCGTCAAATCAGGTCTGTTCGGTGAGGACATGCAGGTAGCTCTAGTAAATGACGGCCCATGCACTTTTATGCTGGATATAAGAGCCTAAATTATCATCATCTTCTGATCTTTTTGCGCCATAGCGGATCTTGCTCTAAGATCATATTTCCAACAGGACGGTTAAAAAACTGTCATTTTTTACGATAAAACGAGGAATTGTCCTATGCCGATGCCACCAAGATTTCAGCCCTCCTGCCCACCTGACGCGCACAAGGTTATGCGTGATCCAGAAAATAAAGTAGCCGCGGCTTTGTGTGTCAGAGTTGAGGACAAAGAGCTTGAAAACGGGCCACGCGAGATCTGCGAGCTTTTGGGCGCGTTCTCCAAAAATCCTATCATAAGCTGCTCTGACGACGCCCGCCTTAAGATTGAAGGCAACGCCGCCGGTGAGGAGATCATGCCAGCGTTTTTAAAGATCCTTGAAGGAGGCGGCGCCGTAATCTCCCAAACCGGGCATCCCGACCACGGGGTCAAGGTATGTGATCTTACGGATGAATCGAAAGCGCGTCTGTTCCTGGATGAGCTTTTAAAGGATCAGGTTGTGGTGATCCCCATGGCTTCAATGTACATACTAAGGTCTATCTCTACTGTTTACGCCTGGGACAAACTTCTGGCCCAGCAGTTTTTACGTCAGTATGAAGACGCGTTAAATAAACTTACCGCCCCTGACAGAACGCTGCTTGAGGATGTCAGATACGGCAGAGTTGACGCGCTTAAGGTCAAGGAGCTGAGCGCTACCGCTTATCCTTTCTTAAAGCTTGAACGCAAGCTCTTCCTGCAATACCCGTCGGAGGACTGAGTTATGGATGAGCGCAGCATCGCCACGTTTAACGCCAAAGGTGAGGCTGTAGCCTCCAAAAAAGAGGATCTCCATCCGGCGCTCGAGCTTTTAAAAGATCTCATCTCAAGACCCTCAATTACGCCTGAGGATAAAGGATGTCAGGGCGTGATCGCCGAGCGTCTGGCCTCCTGTGGTTTTCGCTGTTTTTGTCTTGGCGGAAGCGGCGCTGTCAACCTCATCGCGGTACATGGACAGGGTGAGCCCTCGCTGATGTTTCTTGGACACACTGACGTGGTACCACCAGGAGATCCCGGAAAATGGCGCTGTGATCCTTTCACTCCTACGCTCTTTGACGATGAAGGCGTCTCATATCTCTACGGTCGCGGCGCGAGTGACATGAAAGCCTCAGACGCCGCGATGACCGTGGCTCTGTGCGATTTTGTACGAAAACACCCCGCTCACAAAGGACGATGCATGCTGCTTTTAACCTCAAACGAGGAGGGGGACAGCCATGGAGGCACCCCGAAGGCTGCTGAATTTTTAAAAAACCGCGACATGGTTCCAAAGTGGTGTCTTGTTGGAGAGCCCTCTTGCGTTGAGAGTCTTGGCGATCAGGTCAAAAACGGCCGGCGCGGCTCGCTTTCATGCGATATAACCGTAAAAGGAGTACAGGGACATGTGGCCTACCCCGAGCGCTGTGACAACGCGGCTCACCACGCGGCGGCCTTAATGCACGAGCTCTCTGAAATAAAATGGGATGAGGGATCGGACTCTTTTCCTCCCACATCTTTTCAGATCACCAATATCCGTTGCGGTACCGGAGCTGAGAACGTAGCACCCGGCGAGTGCTTTTTCATGTGCAACTGGCGCTTTAACCCGCTTTCAACTCCGCAGATGATTAAAGAGCGCTTTGAAAAAGCGCTTGAACGCAGCAAAGCCTCCGCCGATACGGTCTGGCGCTTGAACGGCTTGCCGTTTGAGACACAAAAAGGCGAATTTTCAGAGGCTCTTTTAAGCGCGGTTAAAAACAAGACCGGCATTAGCCCGCGCTTTAGCACCTCAGGTGGAACCTCTGATGGCAGGTTTATCGCCCCGCTTGGAAGCGAGGTTATGGAATTCGGTCCTCCAGCGCTCTCAATTCATGGAATAAATGAACGTGTAAAAGCTGAAGATCCGGATCTTCTCGCGTCAATCTATGAGGATCTACTCTCAAAACTCCTGCTTTAATCTTCATCCCCGCCTAAGGCGGGGACGCTGAACTTATGTGGGAGCTCAGGCGTTTTTTATCACAAAATCTGACAGTCTGCTTCGCATCACCAACGCAAAAAGGCTGTAAAATCATTTTATTAACAAAAAAAAAGCTTTGGTCCAAAGGAACATATCATGCAAAAGAAGTGGTGGTACGGAAAGATTGCCTATCAGATCTATCCAAGATCATTTAAAGACAGCAATGGTGACGGCATAGGCGATCTTAAAGGCATAATCTCAAAGCTTGACTACTTAAAAGATCTCGGAGTTGACATTATCTGGCTCTCCCCTGTTTACGTCTCACCTCAGATAGACAACGGATATGACATCGCGGACTACCGTTCCATCGGCAAAGAGTTTGGCTCGATGGATGACTTCAAAGAGCTGCTCTCCGAAGTTCACGCGAAAGACATGAAACTTATCATGGATCTCGTGGTAAACCACTGCTCCTCCGAGCATGAGCTTTTCAGAAAAGCGCTTGCTGATCCCTATGGTCCGGAAGGACAGTGCTTTTACTTTGTAAAGGGCCATGAGGATGGCACTCCTCCTGACAACCTGCGCTCATATTTCGGTGGCAGCGTATGGGAGAAAGTTACGGGGTTTGAAGATCTCTGGTATCTGCATTATTTTGCCAAAGAGCAGCCTGATCTCAACTGGTATAACCCCGCTCTTCGCCAGAGAGTCTATGACATGATGAACTGGTGGCTTGACCTTGGCATAGACGGCTTCAGGGTCGACGCCATCATGAATATTGCCAAGGATCTTACCTTCCCTGGGCTCGCGCCTGATGATGAGGGTGACGGAATGTGCGCCTGTGGCAGAATGACTGCGAAACTCGCTGATAAAGCGCCAGCTTTACTCAAAGACATGCGCGATCACACATACGGGCCGCGTGGCGCGTTTACGGTAGGCGAGGCCTTTGGCCTTAACCCCGAGATCCTCAATGATATCTACGGAAAAGACGGAGCCTTTTCAAGCGTATTTGACTTTACAGTACGCGAGCTTTTTGAAAAAAAGCCCGGCTACTACGCGTATGAAAAACCAAGTGTAAAACTCTACCGTGACGGTAACTTCAAAGGTCAGGAGCTTGCCATGAAAACAGGCATGGTATCAGTGATCACCGAAAACCACGATGAGCCGCGCGCCGTTAGTTTCTATCTGAGAAAAGATCTGCAGAACGCTCAGGGCGCCAAGGTGCTGGCTACCGCGTTTTTGTTCCTAAGAGGTCTGCCCTTTATATATCAGGGGCAGGAACTTGGGATGACCAAGACGGATTTCAATGAGCCTGGGGAATTCCGCGATCTGCTCTCATTTACCGAATACCAGAAATGCTTAAAGCACGGCTTTAGCAAAAAACAGGCTTTGGAATGTGTGTCACTGCATACCCGTGATCAGTCGCGCACCCCCATGCTCTGGGACAAATCGAAAAACGCAGGGTTCTCGGATGGAACCCCGTGGATAAGACTGCATCAGGACTGGAAAAAGCTCAACGTCAGCGTTCAAGGTGAGGATCCTGACTCGGTATTAAACTGGTACAAGACACTAATAAGGATAAGAAAATCTCCTGATCTTGAAGAGTGCTTCGCCTGCGGTGCTTTCGCACCGCTGCCTTGTCCCGATGACAGCTTTATGGCCTACAGACGCTACGATGAGAAAAAAGAGATCCGGGTTTACGCCAATTTCTCAGAGAAAAGCTTTACCATCAAAGATGACGCCGCGCTTATAGTCTCAACAGGAGACATAACGCGAAAGGATGGTTCTCTTATGATCGGACCAGGAAGCGCGGCGGTTACAGGGCGCGATCTTAAATAAAAGCGTTTTGCCGTGTCACTTCATTACCCCTCAAGCTGTCCTCAGAAAACCTCTGTTGCCTTAGTGACAGCTTAAGAAAACCACATGGGAATTGATCCCATGTGTTTTGGTCCTGCCATCAAAGCCGGGGAGAGTTTCTTTTCTCGAACCACTTGTCTGACAAAATAAAACTGACCTTTAGCACTATTTTATTCATTAAACCTGTCATGCGTTGATCTCGTACATTATCATTAACCTGTACAGCATGTTGAACGAAGCGTCCGCGCCAAAATGAGGTTATAGTGACATGAGCGGGATTATCAGAAGGCTTATCCGTATATTTGCCCTGCTTCTTACGGGTATAAGCTTTTCATGCTCAGGCTATGCGCAGACACTTAAAATTAATAAGCTGACCAGTAATTCTAATGCCGTCGGCTCCCCGCGTGTATGCCTGTTCTTCAATGATGATCTGAGCGCGCTTACGCCTGTTGACCTTAAGACAATGGTAACCCTTGAAGGACCATTGGCCGACAATTCAAATTATCCGTGGATTAAATCCGGAAATGACTCTGTATGCATAAGCAATCTG